>NZ_QKTA01000019.1:0-81911 GCF_003234395.1 Curtobacterium sp. MCLR17_051 | reverse complement strand
CGAGAGGGAAACGCCCGGTCACATTCCGAACCCGGAAGCTAAGCCTCTCAGCGCCGATGGTACTGCAAGGGGGACCTTGTGGGAGAGTAGGACGCCGCCGGACTTAACGTATGAAAGATGTGGCCATCGGCCCTCCATCGAGAATTCGCAGGGGAAACCCTCGTTCTCGGTCGGGGCCGGTGGCCATTTCTGTTTCTGCCGCCGTTCACTCGACGCCGGCTCCGGTTCGTGATGGACTGGAAGCCGACGTCGGTCGACCGACGCGGCACCCAACACAACGACACAGCGGACGAACGCCCGAGGCACTGCACCGGGCACGCGATGAGGAGCAACGGTGGCGAACGACGACGATCAGCGGCGGAACGACGGGGACCGCGGAGATCGACCCCGACGGGACGGCGACCGGTTCCCGCGTCGCGACGGCGCTCCGCGTCGGGACGGCCAGAGCGATGGTCGTTGGTCGTCCGGTCCTCGTGAGTTCGAGCGGCGCGAAGGTGACCGTCGTGATCGTCCGCAGGGTGGAGACCGTCCGTTCCGAGACGGCTCACCCCGCCGGGACAGCGCTCCGCGTCGCGATGGCGATCGTCCGTTCCGGTCCGGCGACCGGAACGACCGTCCGTCGTGGCAGGGTGACCGCGGTGACTCCGGCCGGCCGCCGCGCGGTGATGGTCCGCGCGGTGCCGATCGTCCGCGACGCGATGGCGACCGTCCTTACCGTGGTGGCTCCGACCGCCCGGCTCGTGATGGGGATCGTTCGTTCCGTGGTGGGAGCTCTGACCGTCCGCGTCGTGACGGTGACCGCCCGTTCCAGGGTGGTTCAGACCGTCCGCGTCGTGATGGCGATCGTCCGTACCGCGGTGGATCGTCTGACCGCCCGGCGCGTGACGGCGATCGTCCGTACCGTGGTGGATCGTCAGACCGCCCGGCGCGTGATGGTGATCGTCCGTACCGTGGCGGGTCCTCAGACCGGCCCCGCCGTGACGGGGACCGACCCTTCCAGGGCGGTTCTGACCGTCCGCGTCGCGATGGGGACCGCCCGTACCGCGGGGGCTCCGATCGTCCCGCTCGTGACGGAGACCGTCCGTACCGTGGTGGTTCGTCCGACCGATCGGCCCGTGGTGGTTCGTCCGACCGTCCGTTCCGCGGGGGTTCGTCGGATCGCCCGGCTCGCGACGGCGGCGAAGACCGTCGTCGTTTCGGTGACGGCAGCCGTCACGCCGGCGCCCGTTTCGGTGAGGCCGCGCGCGACGACTGGGAGGACCGCGACCCCTACGGCACCAAGTCGATCCGTCCGCGCCACGACGACCCGGAGATCCCCGAGGAGATCCAGGCGCGCGACCTCGACCCCGCGGCCCGGATGGAGTTGAAGACCCTCAGCAAGGACAACGCCGACTGGGTTGCGCGTCACCTCGTGGCCGCCGCACTCTTCGTCGACGACGACCCCGAGACGGCCAACCAGCACGCCCTGAGCGCTGCTCGTCGTGCCGGTCGTGTCGGTGTCGTCCGCGAGACGGCCGCGATCACCGCGTACCGCCTCGGCGACTTCGCCACAGCGCTCCGGGAGCTCCGCACCTACCGTCGGATCTCCGGCCGCAACGACCAGCTGCCGATGATGGTGGACTGCGAGCGTGGCCTGGGCCGACCGGAGCGGGCACTCGAGCTCGGTCGTTCGGTCGAGCGCTCGGCCCTCGAGACCCCGGTGCAGGTCGAGCTCGCGATCGCCATGTCCGGCGCTCGTCTCGACCTCGGGAATCCCACAGCCGCCCTCGGCGAGCTGGAGATTCCACAGCTCGACCCATCCACCGCCTACACGTGGTCCCCGGCGCTCTACAGTGCTTACGCGGCCACGCTCGAGGAGCTCGGTCGACAGGACGAGGCCGACGAGTGGTGGGCCCGTGTGGACCGCGCGGCAGCGGCCCTCGCCGAAATCGCGGACGACAACGCTTGGGAGACAGTTGATGTGGTCGAGGAAACGCTCGAAGTCGAAGAACACGGAGACGCCGGAGACGACGACGCCGATGACCTCGGCGCCGACGACGTCGCGACCGACGAACTCGACGGCGACGACGAATCCGCCGACGACCTCGACGACGACCTCGATGACGAACCCGCCCTCGACGACCTCGACGACGACACCTCCGCAGCCGACGAGCCCGGCGAGATCGACGACGACAACCCCCGCGACGTCGACGGTTCCGCAGCCGGCTGAGCACTCGGCGGCCTTGACCGACGGCGTCGACGTGGTCCTCACCGACCTCGACGGCGTCGTCTACCGGGGCCGCAACGCCATCCCGCACGCGGTCGAAGCCCTGACCCGGGCATCGCTCACGGCGCGGGTCGGCTACATCACGAACAACGCATCGCGCCGGCCGATCGACGTCGCCGAGCACCTCGAGCGCTACGGGCTCGAGGTGTCCGAGGGCGACGTCGTCACCTCGTCACAGGCCGGCGTCCAGCTGCTCGCGACCCTGGTGCCGGCCGGAGCGACCGTCCTGGTCACCGGCGGGCTCGGGCTGTCCAGCATCGTCGAGGAAGCCGGGTTCACCGTCACCTCGAGTGCCGAGGACTCCCCGGCCGCCGTCATCCAGGGCTTCTCACCGGACCTCGGTTGGAAGGAACTGGCCGAGGCCTCCTTCGCCCTGGCCGACCCGGACGTGCCGTGGGTGGCCACGAACATGGACTGGTCGATCCCGGTCGAGCGGGGCATCGCGCCCGGCAACGGCACGCTCGTGTCCGCCGTGCACCAGGCGGTCGGCCGGATGCCCGTCGTCGCCGGCAAGCCCGAGCGGCCGATCTTCGACACGGCGGTCGAGCGCTTCGGCGGCGGTCGGACGCTGTTCATCGGGGACCGGTTGGACACCGACATCAAGGGCGCGAACGACGTCGGGATCCCGAGCGTGCTCGTGCTCACCGGCATCGACAAGGCGAAGCAGGTGCTCGCGGCCGACCAGCGCTCGCGTCCCACCTACGTGCTCGAAGACCTCCGGGGGCTGTCCCAGCCGTACCCGGAGACGGTGCGGCGCGAGGACGAGGACGGCACCCGGTACGTGACCGTCGGTACTGCGACGGTGGCGATGCGCGGGCACGTCGTCCGGGTGCTCGACGCCGGGACGGACATCGATCGGCTCCGTGCCGGCTCGACGCTCATCTGGGAGTCCGGGTTGGCCATCTACGGCCTCGACGTGGACCCGCAGCTGTACGGCGGCGAGTAGCGTGTCGGACGTGCCGAACCCCGAGCAACCGTCCGCCGAACCCGAGCAGCAGGACGCCTTCGCCGCGCGCACCGCCGAGGCCGAGGCCCTGCCGCTCGCCGACCGCGCCGACGCCTTCTCCGCCCTGCACGACGAGCTGCGGACGCGGCTCGAGAGCGGCGGCTCCGCGAGTGCCTGAGCCGGACGGAACCGTGCACGACGCGACCCCGGTCCGCCTCGACGCCCTCCTCGCTGCACGCGGGCTCGCACGGTCGCGCACCGTCGCCAGCAAGCTGATCCAGGACGGCCGGGTGCTCGTGGGTGGCCGTGCCGTCCTGAAGCCGTCGACGCCGATCGCATCCGACGCGGACATCGAGGTCGACGCCGCGGACGAGTGGGTCTCGCGCGCGGCCCGGAAGCTCGTCGGTGCACTCGACGCGTTCGACGTCGACCCTTCCGGTCGGGTCGTGCTCGACGTGGGCGCGAGCACCGGCGGGTTCACCCAGGTGCTGCTCGCACGCGGCGCGCGCCGTGTCATCGCGCTCGACGTGGGGCACGGACAGCTGCACCCGACCATCGCGCTCGATGAACGCGTCGCCGTGGTCGAGGGGACGAACGCGCGGAACCTCACGCGCGCCGACTACCTGGCGCTCGACGGCACCGCTGCCGAGACGAGCCTGGTGGTGGGGGACCTGTCCTTCATCTCGCTCCGACTCGTGCTGCCGGCGCTGGCCGAAGCCGTCCCCGCGGACGAGTTCGTGCTCCTGGTGAAGCCCCAGTTCGAAGTTGGTCGTGGCGGTGTGCGCGAGGGCATCGTGCACGACGCCGGGCTCCGGAACGACGCGCTCATGAACGTGCTGTGGGCGGCGTGGGACCTGGGCCTCGGCACCAGTGGGCTCGCCGCGTCCCCGATCGTCGGGACACACGGCAACCACGAGTACCTGGCCCGCTTCCAGCGCGGTGTCGGGGGCAATCCGACAGAATGGAGAGTCCGGGCGACCGAACTCACGGAAGGGTCTTCATGAGTGACGAACGGCACATCCTGCTCGTGTCCCACACGGGTCGCCGTGACTCGATCGACGCTGCGGTCGAGGTCTGCGACCTCCTGCACGCGGCCGGTCTCACGCCCGTCATGCCCTTCGACGAGTACGCCGACATCCGTCGTGCCGAAGCGTCGGTCGGCAAGGTCGACATCCTCGGCGTCGACGTCCAGCCGAACCAGCTCGAGATCGTCATCGTGCTCGGTGGCGACGGCACGATCCTCCGCGCGGCCGAACTCGTGCGGAACACCGGCGCTCCGCTGATCGGGGTGAACCTCGGGCACGTCGGGTTCCTGGCCGAGAGCGAGCGCGACGGTCTGTCCGAAACGGTCGAGCGCGCGCTGTCCGGTGAGTACAACGTCGAGGAACGCGTCACCCTGCAGGTCGACGTGGTCGTGGGCAACCAGATCGTCTACTCGAGCTGGGCGCTGAACGAGGCCACGATCGAGAAGGCCTCGCGGGAGCGGATGCTCGAGGTCGTGACCGAGGTCGACGGCCGCCCGCTGTCGTCGTTCGGCTGCGACGGCGTGGTCGTGTCGACCCCGACCGGCTCCACGGCGTACTCGTTCTCCGGCGGTGGCCCCATCGTGTGGCCGGACGTCGACGCGCTGCTCATGGTGCCGCTGAGTGCCCACGCCCTGTTCGCCCGTCCGATCGTCGTCGGGCCGGACTGCACGCTCGCGATCGAGGTCCTGCGGCGCACGAGCGGCGTCGGTGTGCTCTGGTGCGACGGCCGACGGACCCACGACCTGCCCCCGGGCGCCCGAGTCGAGGTCCGGCGTTCGCCCGACCCGGTGCGGGTCGCCCGACTCAAGGACGCTCCGTTCACCGACCGCCTGGTCGCGAAGTTCCAGCTGCCCGTCGCCGGGTGGCGCGGCCCCCAGAGCGACGAGGACGACCGATGAGCCCGGATAACACCCGATGAGCAGGGAGAACACCCGATGATCGAGGAGATCGCGATCCGCGACCTCGGTGTCATCGGTGAGACCACGCTCGAACTCGGGCCGGGCTTCACCGTCGTCACCGGGGAGACCGGTGCGGGCAAGACCATGATCGTCACGGCGCTCGGGCTGCTGCTCGGTGCGCGGGCCGATGCCGGCTCGGTGCGCCGCGGGGCCTCCAGCGCCGTCGTCGAAGGCCGCTGGCACGTCCCCGAGCAGGACGCCGTCGCCGAACGCGTCGAGGACGCCGGCGGCACCGTCGAGGACGGCGAACTCATCCTCACCCGTACGGTCTCCGCCGAGGGGCGCAGCCGTGCCACGGTGGGCGGTCGGAGTGCGCCCGTGGCGGTGCTCGGCGAGCTCGCCGATCAGCTCGTCACCGTGCACGGGCAGTCGGACCAGATCCGCCTGACCTCGGCCACGGCGCAGCGGGCTGCCCTCGACGGGTTCGGGGGAGCCTCGCTCGAGAAGGCCCTCGCCCGGTACGTCGCCGCGTACGACGCCTGGCAGCAGCACGCCGGTGAACTCGAGGTCCTGGTCCGCGACCGGGACGACCGGGTGGCCGAGGCCGAGCGGATCCGCGCGGCCTCCGACGAGATCGAGGCCGCCGACCCGCAGCCCGGCGAGGACGTCGAGCTGGCCGAACGCGCCGAACGGTTGGGCAACCTCGAGGAGCTCCGGTTGTCCGCTGCCCTGGCGCACGAGGCGTTGTCCAGCGAGTCCCTCGACGGCGTCTCCGACGTCGTCGGCCTGGTCGAGTCCGCACGCCGTGCCGTGGAGCGCGTCGCGTCGTCGGACAGTGCCCTGCAGCCGGTACTCGAGCAGCTCACGGAGCTCGGGATCCAGGCGGCCGAGGCCTCGGCGAGCATCTCGAGCTACCTCGGTTCCCTGGAACCCGAGGCCGGGCACGACCTCGAACTCATCAACGAACGCCGTGCCCTGCTGGCCGGCCTCACCCGCAAGTACGGCGAGACGGTGGACGACGTCATCGCCTACGGACAGCGCGCGAGCGACCGGCTGCTCGAGCTCGACGGTGACGACGACCGGATCGCGGCGTTGCAGCAGTCGGTCGAGCAGGACGAGCAGGCGCTCGAGTCCGCCGCCGCCGCGCTCACGACGGCGCGCACCAAGGCGGCGACCGACCTGGCGAAGCGCGTGACCGCTGAGCTGAAGACCCTCGCGATGGGTGGCGCGACCCTGGTGGTCGAGGTCACCGACGCCGGCGAGTACCGCCGACACGGCCGTGACCAGGTCACCATCCTGCTCCAGCCGCACTCCGGCACCGACCCCCGGCCGATCGGCAAGGGGGCGTCCGGCGGTGAGCTGTCGCGCGTGATGCTCGCGATCGAGGTCGTCATGGCCGGCAGCACCACGGTGCCGACGTTCGTCTTCGACGAGGTCGACGCCGGTGTCGGCGGGGCGGCGGCGATCGAGATCGGCCGACGGCTGGCGAAGCTCGCCGAGCGCACGCAGGTCATCGTCGTCACGCACCTGGCCCAGGTCGCGGCCTTCGCGAACAACCACCTCAACGTCGTGAAGGACGCCAGCGGGGCCGTCACGTCGTCGAGCGTGCGCCGGCTCGAGGGCGAGGACCGGTTGCAGGAGATGGCACGGCTGCTCTCCGGACTCGGTGACAGCGCCAGCGGCATCGAGCACGCCCGCGAGCTGCTCGACGTGGCCGGCCAGCGAGCCTGACGACCAAGCAGGCGGGCGCCGCCCGCCGACCCGGCCACGGCCCGAGGACCCGGCCACCCACCCGCGCAACGCCCACGGCGAACCGAGGTCGCGCCTCCCTGCAGTTCTGACGTACGATGGAATCCCGTGGCGGACACTCTCAGCGGCGGTACCAATTCTTCGAACTCGACCCCGAAGGTGACGAAGCAGATCTTCGTGACCGGCGGGGTCGTCTCGTCTCTCGGCAAGGGCCTGACGGCGGCCAGCCTCGGCAACCTGCTCACGGCTCGCGGCCTCAAGGTCGTCATGCAGAAGCTCGACCCGTACCTCAACGTGGACCCGGGTACCATGAACCCGTTCCAGCACGGCGAGGTCTTCGTGACCGACGACGGTGCGGAGACGGACCTCGACATCGGGCACTACGAGCGTTTCCTCGACATCAACCTGTCGCAGGCCGCGAACGTCACGACCGGTCAGGTGTACTCGACGGTGATCGCCAAGGAGCGTCGCGGCGAGTACCTCGGCGACACGGTGCAGGTCATCCCGCACATCACCGACGAGATCAAGCGCCGGATGCGCGAGCAGGCGCAGAACGACCCCCAGCCCGACGTCATCATCACCGAGGTCGGTGGCACCGTCGGCGACATCGAGTCGCAGCCGTTCATCGAGTCCGCCCGTCAGGTGCGGCACGAGCTCGGCCGCAACAACGTGTTCTTCGTGCACGTCTCCCTGGTGCCGTTCATGAACGCCTCGGGCGAGCAGAAGACCAAGCCGACGCAGCACTCCGTCGCCGCTCTGCGCTCGATCGGCATCCAGCCCGACGCGCTCGTGCTGCGCAGCGACCGTCCGGTGTCGGAGTCGAACAAGCGCAAGATCGCGCTGATGTGCGACGTCGACGAGGACGCCGTGGTGAACGCCGTGGACGTCCCCTCGATCTACGACCTGCCGACCCTGCTGAACAACCAGGGCCTCGACCAGGTCATCGTCGAGGCGCTCAAGCTCGACGCCGGTCCGGTCGACTGGACCGCGTGGACCCCGGTGCTGAAGGCCGTGCACGAGCCGAAGAAGGCCGTCACGATCGCCCTGGTCGGCAAGTACATCGACCTGCCGGACGCCTACCTGTCCGTCACCGAGGCGCTCCGTGCCGGCGGTTTCGCGCACGACGCCAAGGTGACGCTGAAGTGGGTCGTGTCCGACGACTGCACCACGCCCGAGGGCGCGGCGAAGCAGCTCGGCGACGTCGACGGCATCTGCATCCCCGGTGGGTTCGGCGTGCGCGGCATCGAGGGCAAGCTCGGCGCGCTGAAGTTCGCGCGTGAGCAGGGCATCCCGACGCTCGGCCTGTGCCTCGGCCTGCAGTGCATGGTCATCGAGTACGCCCGCCACGAGGTCGGTCTGACCGACGCGTCGAGCACCGAGTTCGACCCGGAGACCTCGACGCCGGTCATCGCGACGATGGCGGAGCAGGTCGAGATCATCGCCGGCGGCGACCTGGGCGGCACGATGCGCCTGGGCCTGTACCCGGCGTCGTTCGCCGAGGGCTCGCTGGCGGCGGAGCTGTACGGAGCGCCGGAGGCCTCCGAGCGGCACCGTCACCGCTACGAGGTGAACAACAAGTACCGCGAGCAGATCGCGGACGCCGGCCTCGTCTTCTCGGGCACGTCGCCCGACGGCACGCTGGTGGAGTACGTCGAGCTCCCGCGCGACGTGCACCCGTTCTACATCGCCACCCAGGCGCACCCGGAGCTCCGCTCGCGTCCGACCGATGCGCACCCGCTGTTCGCGGGGCTCGTCGCGGCCGCCATCGAGCGCCACGAGGCGTCCAGCCTGTTCGACCCGCAGACCGAGGAGCAGGTCGCGTAAGCGCCGGTCTCCACGATCGGACGGGAGGCGCGGTGCCAGCTGGCACCGCGCCTCCCGTCCGTCCGGGGTCGCGTCCACGGCACCTGGTTCCGGACACGGAACCGCGGAACGACGCGGTGCTGTGTCCGGAACCTGGTTCCGATGGGGGCGTCAGGGGGGCGCGTGCTTGGATGGGGACGTGACAGACGCACCGATCGCTGACGAGTCCGCCTCCTTCGAGGTCACCGAATCCACCGTCGTGTACGAGGGCGCCGTCTGGGACGTGCGCCGCGACACCGTCGCGTACAACGGCGACTCGATGGTCCGCGAGTACATCGACCACACGGGCGCCGTCGCCGTGTACGCCGAGGACGACGAGGGCCGCGTCCTGGTCATCCAGCAGTACCGGCATCCGGTGCGGCTGCGCGACTGGGAGCTGCCCGCCGGTCTGCTCGACATGGAGGGCGAGGACCACCTGACGGCCGCGAAGCGCGAGCTGGGCGAGGAGGCCGACCTCGAGGCCGACACGTGGGAGCCCCTGGTCCGGTACAACACGTCCTCGGGCGGCAGCGACGAGTTCATCCAGATCTACCGGGCGCGCGGTGTCCGGTCGACCGAGTCTGCGTTCGAGCGCGAGGCGGAAGAGGCCGACATCGTGACGCGCTGGGTCCCGCGGGCGGAGCTGCTCGAGGGGATCCTGGGCGGTCGGCTCAACAACTCGGCCCTCGTCGTCGCGACGCTCGCCGTCGAGGCCATCGAACAGCGCGGCAAGTGAGCGGGTCCGCGGCCGACGGTCTGCGCGACCTGGTCACCTCCGGCACCTGGACGCACGAGCCGGAGGTCGCCGGGTTCGACGGCGACGTGTTCCGCGTCACCGCGGTCGAGGGCAGTGACGCCTGGCGGACCACCTCGTACGGGTTCGTGCACGACTCCGAGCACGCGCTGCTGCAGCCGACGGACGGGCCGTTCTCGGTCGAGGCGTCGTTCGTGCTCGACTACACCGAGCAGTTCGACCAGGCCGGGGTGTTCCTGCGCGTCGACGAACATACCTGGATCAAGGCCGGTGTGGAGTTCTCGGACGGAGCGCCGCAGCTCGGCGCCGTGGTGACGCGGGGGTTCTCGGACTGGTCGGTGTCGCCCGTGCCGGAGTGGGCGGGCCGGGTGGTGACCGTCCGCGCGAGCCGCGACGGTGACGCCGTGACGATCCGGGCGTGGGCCGAGGGTGAGGAACCCCGCCTCGTCCGGGTCGCGTACCTCGACCCGGACGCCGTCGTGTCCGCGGGGCTGCTGTGCGCCGGGCCGACGCGGGCCGGGCTGACCGTGACGTTCACCGGGTTCCGCGTGGGCACGCCGGACGAGGCGTTGCACTGACGGCGGGTGGCCCCGCGCCGGTTAGCCTGCTGAGGTGATGCCCCTCGACCGTGCCGCGGAGACGTACCTGCGGCACGTCGCGATCGAGCGGGGACTCTCGCAGCACACGTTGTCGGCGTACCGGCGGGACCTCGTCGTGTTCACGTCGTGGTTGGCGGCCGCTCCGGTCGTCGAGTCGGACGGTGCGGACCGGGCCGGGGGATCCTCGGCGCTGCAGGACGTGGCACGGTTGGCACGGGCGGACGTCTCGGGGTTCGTGACACACCTGGCCACCCGACCGGAAGGTCCGCTCGCACCGCGGTCGATCGCGCGGATGCTCAGCTCGGTGCGCTCGTTCACTGCCTTCGCCGCGGGGGAGGGCTGGCTGCCGCTCGACCCCGGCACCGCCGTCCGGCCGCCGAAGGCTCCGATGCGGCTGCCGAAGGCGATCCCCGTCGAGGACATGGAACGGCTGCTCGGGGCGGTGTCCGTCGACGCCGACGACCCCGTCCAGCTGCGGGACAAGGCCCTGCTCGAGCTGCTCTACGCCACCGGTGCGCGGATCTCCGAGGCGGTGGGACTGTCGGTCGACGACGTGACGACGCTGTCGGACGCCGACGGTGAGCTCTCGGTCGTGAAGGTCACCGGCAAGGGCAACAAGCAGCGGATCGTGCCGCTCGGCAGCTTCGCCCGTGCCGCGATCGACGCCTACCTGGTGCGGGCACGGCCGGTGTTCGCGGCACGCGGGGCGTCGACGCCGGCGCTGTTCCTCGGTGCCCGTGGAGCGCGGTTGTCGCGGCAGAGCGCCTGGCTCGTGATCCAGGCCGCCGCTGCTGCCGCCGACCTGGAGGCACACGTGTCTCCCCACACGTTCCGGCACTCATTCGCGACGCACCTGCTCGAGGGCGGTGCTGATGTGCGCGTGGTGCAGGAGTTGCTCGGGCACGCGAGTGTCGCCACGACGCAGATCTACACGATGGTCACGGCGGACATGCTGCGCGACGTGTACCAGACGGCACACCCGCGGGCGCGCCGGTAGGCGGGCCCGCCCTCAGAACAGGTCGAACTGGGCCGACGCGGCGATGACCGTCGTCGTCACCGCGACGACGAGGGCGCTCGCCGAAGCGCTCCGCGCCAGGACCGCCCAGGCACCGACGGCCCCGGGACGGACGATGCCGATGACCCCGCACGCCACGGCGAGCAGCCCCGCCAGGCCCCAGGGGTTCGCGACGACCGAGACCACGGCGAGCAGCACCGCGAGCACTGTGAACACGCAGAGCCGACGGTCGCCGGCGGTGCCCGATGCCCACGCGTCCGTCCGGATCGCCGCGGTCTGCACCGAGAACGACGGCCCCACCGGCGCGACGACGATCGGCGTGACCGGGTCAGCAGCAGCCGCGGGGACCCGCGTGGCTGCGCCCCAGGTGCGACCGTCCCACCAGCGCAGACGACGGGCGTCCTGCGGGTCCGGGAACCAGCCTGCGGCCGGCAGCGTCACGGTTGCTCCTCGAGGTGCGGGGTGGATCGACGCTCCCGAGCCTAGGAGCGCGGTCGGCCTCGCCCCAGTCCCCAGCCGGGTGTCAGCACAAGGGGGGACCGGACCGGTGCACTACGGTCGGGGCGTGCCCTCGACGCTCGACGACTTCTGGACCGCGCGACGCAGCGAGCGTCCGAGCCTTCCGGAGGCCGTGCCGGAGGCGTGGTCCTTCGGCGCGACCCCGGAGCAGGCGGATGCGCTCCTGCAGCTCGTGCTCGACGGGGTCAAGGTCGGCACGGCGTCGTCGCTCTGGGACTACGAGGCGACCGGCGATCCGCTGCCCGCGACCGACGAGGTGAGCATCGTGACCGCCGGCTCGGGTGCGCCCCGTGCCGTCATCGAGACGACGGCGGTCCGGGTGGTTCCGTTCGACCAGGTCGACGCGGACCACGCCTGGGCCGAGGGGGAAGGCGACCGGACGCTCGAACACTGGCGGACCGTGCACGAGGCGTTCTGGCGCGCACACTCGGAGAACCCGCGCGGGTTCGCGCCGGACATGCCGGTCGTGTGCGAGCGGTTCCGGCTGCTCTGGCCGAGCAGCTGAGGTCTTCCGGTCAGGCGGGGACCGGCTCCGCGTCGACCTCGGTGAACACGTCCTTCACGGCGGCGAGCAGCCGGGCGTTGAAGTCCACACCGAGCTGGTTCGGCACGGTGACGAGCACGGTGTCGGCAGCCCGGACGGCCTGGTCGGCCGCGAGTTCCGCGACGAGCTGTTCGGGCTCACCGATGTAGGACCGGCCGAACCGGGCCAGCCCGCCGTCGAGGTGCCCGACCTGGTCCTGCCCCTCGACCTGCGCGCGCACGCCGAAGTAGTGGCGCGACTCGTCGTCGATGATCGGGATGATGCTGCGCGAGACCGAGATGCGCGGTTCGCGGTCCCAGCCCGACTCGGACCACACCCGGCGGAAGCGTTCGATCTGCTCGGCCTGCAGCTGGTCGAACGGCACACCGGTGTCCTCGGTCAGCAGGGTCGAGGACATCAGGTTCATGCCCTGCTCGGCGGTCCACTCCGCGGTCGCTCGGGTGCCGGCGCCCCACCAGATCCGGTCGCCGAGCGAGTCGGACAGCGGGGAGATCGGCAGGGACCCGACCGAACCGGTCATCTGCGGGTTGGCGTTGGCCATCGGCTCGCCGGCGATCGCACGGCGGAACACGTTCGTGTGCGCTCGGGCCATGTCGCCGCCGTTCTCGTCGGAGGCGTCGGGCACGTAGCCGAACTGCTGGTAGCCGGCCAGGGCGGTCTCGGGTGATCCCCGCGAGACACCGAGCTGCAGTCGGCCGCCGGAGATCAGGTCGGTGGCCGCGGCCTCTTCCGCCATGTAGAGCGGGTTCTCGTAGCGCATGTCGATGACGCCGGTGCCGATCTCGATCCGGCTGGTCTTCGCGGCGATGGCGGAGAGCAGCGGGAACGGCGCGGCCTGCTGCGGCGCGAAGTGGTGGACGCGGAAGTAGGCGCCGTCGACGCCGGCTTCCTCGGCGGCGACCGCGAGGTCGATCGCCTGCACCAGGGCCTCCCGCCCGCTGCGCACCTTCGACCCCGGCACGTCACGCCAGTGTCCGAACGACAGGAACCCGATCTTCGTCATGTCCATGCGAACGCATCCGGAGGCGGGGCCATTCCACCGCGACTACCGTGGCGGGGATGGAGGACCCCCGCCCCGCACTCGAGGCCGAACGCGCCCGCAACGAACGGCTGCTGCTCGACGTCGAGCGGAGCATGCGTGACGTCAGTGACGCCCGGCAGGACGCGAACTCCGACGACGAACACGACCCGGAGGGTGCGACCCTGGCCTGGGAACGCGGCTCGCTCGGTGCGGTCCGCGACGGCGCGCAGCTGCGAGTCCGCCAGGTGGACGCAGCGCTCGTACGACTCGACGACGGCACCTACGGTCGCTGCACGGTCGGCGGCGAGCCCATCCCGGAGGCACGGCTGGCCGCCGTCCCGTGGGCGGCGACGTGCGTCGCGCACGCGTGAGGGGCACGCGATCGGTGCCGCCTGACGGCCTGGAGGCGCGGGCTGTCCCCGCCACGCGCCTCCCGGCATGCGCACCCCGCGTCCACCCCGTGCGCCGCTGATTCCCAGCCGCGCGCCCTACGTTTTCGGCATGGACGGCGACCCGAACGACCGACCCGGCGAAGCCCGGGCCGACGGCGCGACGCGCCAGCGCTTCCAGTGGTTCCACCGCCTGCGCACCTGGATCCACGCGCGGCCGCACGTGCACCTGCTCTACAAGGTGCTGGTCGGTCTGGTGGGCGGGCTGGTCGTCATCATCGGGCTGATCCTGGTGCCGCTGCCGGGCCCGGGGTGGCTCGTGGTGTTCATCGGCCTCACGGTGCTGGCGAGCGAGTTCCACTTCTTCCACAAGATCATCACGTGGCTCAAGGCGCAGCTGCACCGCTTCTGGGACTGGGCCAAGCGGCACGGGCCGAAGCGTCTGCGCGATGCTGCGGACCGGGGCAAGGCCGACGTCGATGCTGCGCACACCGGTGCGGCGCGGACCGTCGGGGTGCGTGCGCGCGCTCGCGGGACGAACTCGGCGCGACCGGGCCACTAGTCGGGCCGCTGCGGTCGGGCGCTGGTGCTGTCGGCACCGTGCGGTGCTGGTCACCGTGTGCGAGGTTGATGGCTCCGTGCGGCGCTGCAGGCCCGCACCGAGCGATCAACCTCGCACCGAATGGGCATCTCCGCACCGTGCCTACTCGGCCGCGACCCGGATCGAGCCGGTCGCGGTGCGCTCGATGACCTCGGCCGCGCGCTCCTCGACCTCGGCGGCGTCCTTCGACGACAGCTGCAGCACGAGGGCGACGACTGCGGCGAGCACGATGAAACCGCCGTACCCGGCGATGACCGGGACGAGCCCGACCGAGGGCTCGAGCAGCCCGCCGATGACCGAGGGCACCCCGAATGCCAGGTAGCTGACGACGTAGATCGTGGAGAGCAGTCCGGCGCGGTGGGTCGGGGCGGCGGTGGCGAGCAGCATCCGCAACGGCGCCTGGAACCCGGCGCCGAATCCGACACCGGCGATCGCGCTGCCGACGACCATGCCCGGCAGGGAGTGTGCGAACACGAACGACACGGTGACGATCGGGCCGAGCACGAGGGCCACGAGCCCGAGCAGGACCGCGCGACGGGTGTCCATCCGCTGGATCGCCAGGCCGGTCAGGGCGCCGACGCCGGTGACCACGGCGATGAGCGCACCGGCGGCGAAGTGGTTCGTGATGCCGAACACCGTGCCGAGCGCCGAGGGGACGAGCGACAGGAACATTCCGCCGAGCGCCCAGCTGGCGACGAGCGACCCGGCGACGCCGCGGAACAACCGGCGTGAGGACCGCGGCACGCTGATCGTCGGACGCAGGGAGCGGAGTGCGCCGGGACGACGCTGCACCTGCTCGGGGACGACGAACAGTGCGAGCACGAGGAGCACGAGGAGCGCGCCGAACAGCAGGTAGACGAGCTGCTCCGGCGCCGGGCCCCACTGCACCAGCGCGCCGCTCGACATCGCGCCGGTGGCCAGGGCGATCGGCGGGATGACGCCGTTCAGCACGCCCGCCATGGTGGGGTGGCGTTCGAGGGAGTTGTCGATGAGGGCCGCGCCGAGGGCCCCGATGAGCAGCCCGACCGAGACACCCTGCACGATCCGGTCGACGATGAGCGCGACGACCCCGTCCGCCATCGCGAACAGGCCGAGCGACAGCGCGACGCCCAGACCGCCGACGACGAGCACGGGCTTGCGGCCGACGTGGTCGGACAGGCGACCCGCGACGAGCAGGCTCGCGAGCAGGCCGGCGACGTAGATGGCGAAGACCCCGGTGAGCATGAGCGGGGTGAGGTGCCACTCGGCTGCGTAGACCGGGTAGATCGGCGACGGCACGGCCGACGACGCGACCGAGACCAGGAGCATCGCCGCCAGGATCCAGAACCCGGCGACCGAACGAGCTGACTGGTGCATGCGCACCCCTTTCCATCTCCGTGCAGTACGACTGCATTCGTACCGCACTCGAACAGTACGACGCAAGTCGTACAGCAAGCCGAACGGTGGTAGCGTCCCGTCCATGCCCGCGCACGTCGATGCTCCTGAACGGCTGCCGCAGCCGTCCGTGGCCGAGATGGACCTCCCGGTCGTGATGGACGCCCTGAGCGATCCGATCCGGCTCGCGATCCTGCACCGCTACCTGGTCGACGCGGCCGGGGGTGAGCGCAGCTGCGGCTGGGTCGGCATCGACCGGCCGAAGTCCACGCTGACCCACCACTTCCGGGTCCTGCGCGAGGCCGGTCTGCTCGAGCAGCACCTGGAGGGCCTGACCCGCGTCAGCCGCGTCCGCGTCGAGGACGTGCAGCAGCGGTTCCCCGGGCTCCTCGACCTGGTGCTCGACTGGCAGGTCCCCGCGGCCCTGCTGCGCGAGGGGATCGCCTCGTGAGCGACGGTGCAACCGCCGGCGTGGACACTGTGCACACGCTGCCGTCGATCGTCGCGGACCCCGCCGTCACCACGGCGCTCGCCGCGGACCTGACAGCGGCCGGCTTCACCGTCGACCGGCTCGACTCCCTGTGGGGTGCCGAGGCCGCCGCATCGCTGCACCGGGGTTCGCGGGTCGCCGCGCTCCGTGCGCTCGCCGCCCGCGAGACCACGGCGCTCGGCACACTGGCGACACTGTTCGTGCTCGGCCTGCCGGTGGCGCGCGCCGAGGCCGCTGTGGCGTTCCCGACCGCCGGGCTCGACGCCGTCATCGCCGCGGGCCTGCTGCGCAGCGACGACGACGGCAACGGCGACAGCGCCGACGCGCTCGTGCACCCCACCGTCGACCTGCGCCCCTACGCCTTCGTCGACGACCGCGGCGCCGGCAGCTGGTGGATCGTCTCCGACCTCGGCGAGCTCGCCCTCGGGCACGCGATCAGCGAGGAACACGTCCTCGGCATCGGCGGCGCCACCACGACGCTGAGCGGCCTGCAGGTGCCCGTGCCGGTCGAGCGGGTGCTCGACCTCGGCACCGGGTGCGGCATCCAGGCCATGCACGCGCGGCGGTTCGCCGACCAGGTGGTCGCCACCGACATCTCGCGCCGTGCCCTCGACATCGCCCGGTTCAACGCCCAGTTGAACGGCATCGACGGCATCGACTTCCGGTTCGGCTCACTGTTCGAGCCGGTCGCGGGGGAGCGCTTCGACCGGATCGTGTCGAACCCGCCCTTCGTCATCACGCCCCGTCGCGAGGGCGTCCCGTCGTACGAGTACCGCGACGGCGGCATGGTCGGCGACGCCCTGGTCGAGACGGTGCTCCGCGGCCTGTCCGACCACCTGGAGCCCGGCGGCACCGCTCAGCTCCTCGGCAACTGGGAGTACCACTGGGGCGTCGACGGCCTGGACCGCGTGCGCGCCTGGTTCGCCGACTCCGACCTCGACGTGTGGGTGATCGAGCGCGAGCGGCAGGACCCGACGTCCTACGCGGAGACCTGGATCCGCGACGGCGGGACGAAGCCCGGCACGGCCGAGTTCGACACCCTGATGGGCGCCTGGCTCGACGACTTCGCGGACCGGCGCGTCACCGGCGTCGGCTTCGGCTACGTCGTGGTGCGTCGACCCCGGCCGGGAGGCACGTCCGGCCTCCGCCGGTTCGAGCGGGTCCCCGAGACGCTCGGCTCCAACCCCGCGGGCCTCGGCGCGACGGTCGCCCGCGTCCTCGACGCAGCCGCCTGGCTCGCCGCGCGTGACGATGCCGCGCTCGCCACCGCCCACCTGTCGGTGGCCGGTGACGTCACCGAGGAGCGGTACTACTGGCCGGGCAACGACGACCCCACCGTGATGACCCTGGTGCAGGGTGGCGGGCTCGGGCGTCGGGTGGACGCGGACACCGCACTCGCGGCGTTCGTTGGTGCGTGCGACGGCGACCTGTCCGTCGCCGCGATCATCGGCGCGCTCGCGCAGATCACCGGCGTGGACGAGCAGGCGCTCGCCGCCGACCTGCTGCCGGCGGCGCGCGACCTGGTGCTCGACGGGCTGCTCGTCCCCGCTGCCTGACGATCAGGCGCGGTGGTCGCGCCAGCTGTGCTCGGGCGTGTAGCCGAGGAGTTCGCGGGCCTTCTCCGACGACAGCAGCGAGCTGACGCCGTCGATGTCCGCACGGCGCTCGATGTCCGGCACGAAGCGTTCGACGAGCTCGATGGTCGGGGTGTCCATCACCGTGTCGGGGCTGGCGATGACGAACGCCTCGAACCCGGTGAGGTCGGCCTCGAGCGCCCGGCGAACAGCCTGGGCGCCGTCGCGGGAGTCGATGTACGACCACAGGTTGAACGTCTTTGCCTCGGGGGTGGCGTCCCACGGGAACGCCGGGTAGTCGGTCTCGTCCATCACGTTCGAGAAGCGCAGGCCGATCATCTTCAGCTCCGGGTCCCAGCGCGTGAAGTGGCGGGCCATCTCCTCCTCGACCGCCTTGCCGAGCGAGTACGACGACTGCGGGCGGACCGCGAACTCCTCGTCGACCGGCAGGTAGGGCGGGTGGTGCTCGCCCATCGGGATGCCGAGCAGGGTCTCGCTCGACGCCCACACGACGTTCTTGATCTTCGCGGCACGGGCTGCGTGGAAGACGTTGATCGACGAGGTCACGTTGTTCGTGATGAGGGCCACGTCGGGGACCTGCCCCGGGGCCGGCACCGCCGCGAGGTGCACGACGGCGTCGACGTGGTCGTACCGGTCGTCGATGCCGAGCAGGGCGTTCAGGACCTGGCCGTGGTCGGTCAGGTCGATCCGCACGAACGGGACTCGCTCGGGCTTGTCGGGCGAGGGGACACGGTCGAGCAGGACCACGTCGTACCCGTGCGCATCGAGGTCGCGCACCACCGCTCGTCCGAGCTTGCCGCTGCCACCGGTCACCACTACACGCGTCATCGCGTCACTCCACATCGTCGTCGGAACACACCCTGGCGGGCACCGACCATCCTGCCCCGCCGCACCTGACGCGACCAGGCCCTGTCCGTACCCCGGAGCGTCGGGGGCGGTGGTCAGGCGGTGGGGGCGACCTGGGCGATCGCGAGGCGGGCGACGAGCTCGACGTGCTCGGCCATGTCGCGAGTGGGGTCGAAGAGCCACTGGATCTGCATGCCGTCGGACACCGCGAGCAGGACGCTGGTGAGCTCGTCGGGGTCGATGTCGGTACGCAGTCGACCGTCCTGCTGCATGGTCCGGAAGTCGGCGGACAGCACGCGGCGGCTGCGTTCGTAGCGCTCGCGGAAGTACTCGTGCGCCGGGTGCTCGGCGTCGGTGGCAGCGGCGGCGGACAGGTTGACGAACATCTGCACCAGGCCCGGGACCTCGGCGTTGTGCCGCACGATCGCCGCGAGCAGGGCTGCCGGGTCCGCGGCCTGCCAGTCGTGCGCGAGGTCGAGCTCGTCGCGCCGGCGGAGGATCTCGACCCAGAGCTCGTCCTTGGAGTCGAAGTAGTGCAGCAGTCCGGCCTGGGTCAGCTCCACGGCGTCGGCGATGTCCTTGATGCTCGTCCGCCGGAAGCCCTGGGACGCCACGAGGTCCAGCGCGACCGTGAGGATCTCCTCGCGCTTCGCGATGCCCTTTGCGTACGAACCCCGTCGTGCCATGGCCAGACTGTACCGCCCGCAGGAGACCCGAGAAAACCAAGCAACGGTTGGTTTTCGGTGGTACCGTGCAGGAGCTGCCAGCGCGGGCGGCGAACCCGGTGGATGGTGGGTGTGGGCGACGAGGCCCCGGCCGTCCAGGCGGCGCCCCGCGGCCCTGAACGAGAGGACCGACCACCGTGACCACCGTGAACGACGCGAGCACCGCCTCCAGTCCGTCGACGCCGCTGACCGAGCGCATCGATGCGCTCCTCGGCCAGCTGACCACCGACGAGAAGGTGCAGCTGCTCACCGGACGTGACTTCTGGACCACCTGGCCCATCGAGAAGATCGGGCTGCGCCGGATCCTGATGTCGGACGGACCCTCGGGCGTGCGCGGCGAGGTGTGGGACGAGCGTGACCCGTCCCTGAACCTGCCGTCGGCGACCGCGCTGAGTGCCTCGTGGGACCGCGCGATCGCGAAGCGCTACGGCGCCGCCGCCGCGGTGGAGGCCCGCCGCAAGGGCGTGGACGTCGTGCTCGGCCCGACCATCAACCTGCACCGGTCCCCGCTCGGTGGCCGGCACTTCGAGGCGTTCAGCGAGGACCCGGTGCTCACCGGGGACCTGGCCGCGTCGTACGTCGACGGCGTGCAGGAGAACGGTGTCGCCGCCACCCCGAAGCACTACATCGCGAACGACTACGAGACCGACCGCTTCACCGCGTCGACCGAGGTGTCGGACCGCGCGCTGCGCGAGCTGTACCTGCTGGCGTTCGAGAAGGCCGTGACCGAGGCGCACGCCTGGGCGATCATGTCGTCGTACAACGCGATCAACGGCGTGACGGCGTCGGAGAACGACCTGCTCGAGACCCCGCTCAACTCGGAGTGGGGCTTCGACGGCATCGTCGTGTCCGACTGGACCGGGGTGCGTTCGGTGGACTCGGCGAAGGCGTCGCAGGACGTCGCGATGCCGGGGCCGAACCCGTGGTGGAGCGAGGGCCCGCTGCTCGCCGCCGTGCAGTCCGGCGAGGTGCCGATGGCGGCGATCGACCGCAAGGTCCGCCGGATCCTGACCCTGGCCGCCCGCGTCGGCGCGCTCGAGGGCTTCGAGCCCGTCGCCGCGTCGCCCGTGCACGTCGAGGACGGCATCGCGTTCGTCCGCGAGGCCGAGGCCGAGGGCACCGTCCTGGTCCGCAACACCGGTGTCCTGCCGCTCGACGCCCCCGCCGTGTCGCGCATCGCGGTGATCGGGCACAACGCCGACCAGGCCCGCACCCAGGGCGGCGGCTCGGCCACGGTCGTGCCGTCGCAGGTCGTGTCACCGCTGGACGGCATCCGTTCGGCGTTCCCCGGCGCGAGCGTGGACTACGCGATCGGCGCCGTCGTGCAGGAGGGCATCGCGGAGTTCCCGCTGTCCACCATCACGAACCCCGGCACCGGGGAACCCGGCGCCCGGGTCGCCTTCGTCAAGGACGGCGAGGAGCTGTTCGTCGAGGACCGCCGCGCGACGGCACTGTTCTGGTTCGGCGGCGACGCCCCGACGCGTGAAGCCGACCGGCTCGACATCACCACCACGTACACGGCCGAGTCGACCGGGACCGTGCGGTTCGGCATCGGCGCGGCCGGACGGTCACGCATGTGGATCGACGGCGAACTGCTGCTCGACGAGGACGTGCCGTTCGAGGGCGACCAGCTCGGTGCCGCGTTCCTCAACCCGCCGGCGCGGTCGGTGCCGGTCGAGGTGACCACCGGCCAGCAGGTCGCGATCCGCATCGAGTACGACATCGTGCAGGACGAGACGCTCGGCGGCGTGCTGGCGTACCAGTTCGGCACCGAGCCGTCGGACGACGACCCCGCCGTGCTCATCGAGGCCGCGGTGGACGCCGCCCGTGGTGCGGACGTCGCCGTGGTCGTGGTCGGCACGAACTCCAAGGTCGAGTCCGAGGGCTACGACCGGTCCTCGCTGGCACTGCCCGGCCACCAGGACGACCTGGTGCGCGCGGTCGCCGCGGCGAACCCGAACACGGTCGTCGTCGTGAACGCCGGGTCGCCGGTCGAGATGCCGTGGCGGAACGACGTCGCCGCGGTGCTGCTGACCTGGTTCGGTGGGCAGGAGTACGGCAACGCCCTGGCCGACGTGCTGACGGGGGCGCAGGAGCCCGGCGGCCGCCTGCCCACGACGTGGCCGGTCGCGATGGCCGACGTCCCCGTGCTCGACGTCACCCCGGTGGACGGCAAGGTCGCGTACGACGAGGGTGTCCACGTCGGCTACCGGGCCTGGCTGCGGGCCGGCACGGAGCCGGCGTACCCGTTCGGGCACGGCCTCGGGTACACCACGTGGTCGATCGATGGCGTCTCCGCGACCCCGACCGTGCGCGAGGGCGACGCCGTCATCGTCACGGCGACCGTCGTGAACACGGGCGACCGGGCCGGCAAGCACGTCGTGCAGGTCTACGCGTCCCGTGCGGAGTCGGCGGTCGACCGCCCGGTGCGCTGGCTGGTCGGATTCGCCCCGGTCCGGCTCGCGGCGGGCGCCTCGACGGAGGTCTCGATCGAAGTCCCGGCGCGAGCCTTCGCCCACTGGGACGGCTCGTGGCAGTACGAGTCGGGGACCTTCACGCTGCACGTCGGCGCCTCGGTCGTCGACGACGCCGGAACCGCGTCCCTCGAACTGGAGTGACGAAGTCGTCCGGTTTCCGCGCAGCTCCCGACTCCGTTCAGTAACATCGTTCTGCGCGAGTCGGCTGGTTACCGTCCGCGCACGCACCGACTACGGGGTCGCTGGGTGAGCGACTCGGTCTCCTGATCCGGCCGTTGTTGCCCTGGCCTCCCCGGTGCGTCCCAGAATGCGTCCCCGCGTCCGCGCGGGGACGCATTCGTCATTCCGGCCCCGATGCGCACCGGTGAACCGGTTGCCGCACTTCGTCCCGGTTCGGAAAAACGAGTGACACTTGGTCAACTTCATACGTCCCCGGTGCGCGGAACGGTGTGACAAACCGCTCGGTAGGTGGAACGATGGGTGCACCATCTCGTGCGGATCAGGGACGAGATGGTCATCCGGCCGGGCTCTCGGGCCTCACCAACTCGATCAGAGCCCTGCCGGATGCCCTTGACTCTCGATGGTGCTGCGGCGGCGGGACCGCAGGTGGTCGGGCCCGCGGCGCCGGCGCTCTAGCCCGCGGCACCGGCCCTCAGGCCCGCAGCGCCGGGGCGATCTCCTCGGCAACGATGCGCAGGATCCGCTCGTGCGCCGCACGGTCGCCGTTCGCCGGCAGGGTGATGACCAGTTCGTCGGTGGCGGTGACCGCCGGGTCGGCGAGCAGGCTGTCGACGATGGCCGCCGGTTCGCCGGACACGACCTTGCTGAACCGGAACGGCGGGGTGCCCGAGAGCGGTCGACCCTCGTCGTCCATCCCGGAGGCGTACCCGGTCAGGAACTCCTCGTGCACGGCGCGGTCGTGGTCGTCGAGGAGCGGCACCACGATCCGGCCCACGGCGACCTTGGACGCGCGCTGCGGGTGCAGCTCGGCGAACCGCTCGCGGTAGGCGGCGATCTGGTCGGCCTGCGCCTGGGCGAACGGGGCGCCGGTGTCTTCGGTGTTCAGGGTCGAGCAGTGCAGCAGGAGGCCCTTCTCGGCCGTGCGGACCGCCGTGCCCATGCTGCCGCCGCCCCACCAAACGCGGTCGCGCAGGCCCGGGCTGAGCGGCTGCAGGGTCAGGTCGGCCCCGGCGGGGATGCTCTCGTAGCCCTTGCCGGCACTGCCGAGGGGCTCGCCCTGCAGCACCTCGAGCAGCCGTGTGGCGCGGGCCTCGGCCTCGTCGCGGAAGCTGCGGTCGACCGTGCCGAACACCGGGTCGAGGATCGGACCGTACCCGGCGATGCCCGTGCTGATGCCGAGCTGCACTCGGCCTCCGCTGAGCAGGTCGACGGTGCTGGCGTCCTCGGCCAGGCGCACCGGGTCCTCGTAGCGCATGCCGAGCACGGCGGTGCCGAACGCGATGGTGCTGGTGCGCTGCGCGGCTGCCGCGAAGAAGGTCATCGGGCTCGTCAGGTACGGCTCGAAGTGCCGTCCGCGCACCCAGCCCGTCCCGTAACCGAGGGACTCGGCGGTCTCGAACAGGCGCAGGCCGTCCTCCAGGGCGCCGGCGGCGCCGTCGGTGCCGCCGTGGTTCGGGACGAAGGAGAGGAAGCCGAGTTCGCGCATGTCGCGAGTCTATGCGCACGTATCGAAGTGCGCCTGAGTCGGCGACGGGGCGGACGGGAGGCCCGTGGCGGCGCCGCCACCGGCCTCCCGTCCGGCACATGCGCACCTGGGAGGATGGGCGCATGACCGACGTCACCGCCCTGCCCCCGCTCGTCGCCGCGATCCCGGCGGCGGTGGACGGCGTCGTCGACCCCGACGAGGTCTACGAGGCCTTCGCGGCCTGGGCCGCGGAGGGCGGCCGACCGCTGTACCCGGCGCAGGACGAAGCCGTCATCGAGCTCGTGTCCGGCGCGAACGTCGTGCTGAGCACGCCGACCGGCACCGGGAAGTCGCTCGTCGCGGCCGGCGCGCACTTCGCCGCGCTCGCCGAGGGAAAGCGGAGCTACTACACGGCACCGATCAAGGCGCTGGTGTCCGAGAAGTTCTTCCAGCTCGTCGAGCTGTTCGGTGCGCAGAACGTCGGCATGGTCACCGGCGACTCGAGCGTCAACGCCGACGCTCCGATCGTCTGCTGCACCGCTGAGATCCTGGCGAACCTGGCGCTGCGGCAGGGACCGGACGCGGACGTCGACGTCGTCGTGATGGACGAGTTCCACTTCTACGGCGACCCCGACCGCGGCTGGGCGTGGCAGGTGCCGCTGCTCGTGCTCGAGCGTGCGCAGTTCCTGCTCATGTCGGCGACCCTCGGCGACGTCACGACCATCGCCGACGACCTGTCCCGCCGGACCGGTCGGCCCACCGCCCGCGTGACGGGTGTCTCGCGACCCGTGCCGCTCGAGTACCAGTACGTGATGACGCCCGTGCAGGAGACGGTCGAGCGGCTCCTCGAGGAGGGCAAGGCGCCGATCTACATCGTGCACTTCGCCCAGGCCGCCGCACTCGAGCGGGCACAGTCGCTGATGTCGGCGAAGGTCGCCTCGCGCGAACGCCGCGACCAGATCGCCGACGCCATCGCCGGCTTCCGGTTCAGCGCCGGGTTCGGACAGACCCTGTCGCGCCTGATCCGGGCCGGCATCGGCGTGCACCACGCCGGCATGCTCCCGAAGTACCGACGACTCGTCGAGCAGCTCGCCCAGCGCGGCCTGCTGCCCGTCATCTGCGGCACCGACACCCTCGGCGTCGGGATCAACGTGCCGATCCGGTCGGTGCTGTTCACCGGGCTGACGAAGTTCGACGGCACGAAGATGCGCCAGCTGTCCGCGCGGGAGTTCCACCAGATCGCCGGCCGGGCCGGACGTGCCGGGTACGACACCGAGGGCGACGTCGTCGCCGAGGCACCCGAGCACGACATCGAGAACGCCCGCGCCGTCGCCAAGGCCGGCGACGACCCGAAGAAGAAGAACAAGATCAAGCGGAAGAAGGCGCCCGAGGGCTTCGTGTCCTGGGGTCAGGCGTCGTTCGAACGGCTGATCGCGGCCGAGCCGGAGCCGATGGTCTCGCGCATGCGCATCACGCACGCGATGGTGCTGTCCGTCGTCGCCCGCGGAGGGGACGCCTTCGCGGACGTCCGGTCGCTGGTCTACGACAACCACGAACCGCGCTCCCGGCAGCTCGCCATGGCTCGACGGGCACTCGTCATCGCCCGGACCCTCATCAACGCGCGGGTGATCGAGAAGGTCGACGGCGCCTACCGCCTGACCGTCGACATCGCGCCGAACTTCGCGCTCAACCAGCCGCTGTCACCGTTCGCGCTCGCCGCGTTCGAGTTGCTCGACCCTTCTTCTCCCACCTATGCGCTGGACATGGTCTCGGTTGTCGAGGCCACCCTCGACGACCCGCGGGCGATCCTGTCGCAGCAGCAGTTCAAGGAGCGCGGCGAGGCCGTCGCCCGCATGAAGCAGGAGGGGATCGAGTACGAGGAGCGCATGGAGCTGCTCGAGGAGGTCACCTGGCCTCGCCCGCTGTCCGAGCTGTTGGAGGCGGCGTACGAGGCCTACGCCGCCGAACAGCCCTGGGTGCTCGACTTCCAGCTGTCCCCGAAGGCCGTCGTCCGTGACATGTACGAACGCGCGATGACCTTCGGCGACTTCGTGCGCTTCTACCAGCTCACCCGCTCCGAGGGGCTCGTGCTCCGCTACCTGTCCGATGCGTACCGGACCATGCGGCAGACCATCGCCGAGGAACAGCGGACCCAGGAGCTCGACGACCTGATCGAGTGGTTGGGCGAGGTCGTGCGGCAGACCGACTCCTCGCTCGTCGACGAGTGGGAGGCGCTGCTCAACGGGGACGTCCTGCTGGCCTCCGAGGAGCACGAGGAGATCGCGCCGCCGCAGCCCGCACGGCTCACCGGCAACCCGCGGGCGTTCCGGGTGCTCGTGCGCAACGCCCTGTTCCAGCGGGTGCTGCTCGCCGCGGCGGACGACATCGACGGGCTCGGGGAACTCGACGCGACCGCGGGCTTCGACCGGGCCGCGTGGGACAACGTGCTCGAGGAGTACTACGAGGAACACGACAGCATCGGCACCGACGCCGATGCGCGTTCGATGCAGTACCTGGTGCTCGACGAGAGCGGTGCCACCGCATCACCCCGGGTGTGGAAGGCGCGGCAGATCTTCGCCGACCTCGAGGGCGACAAGGACTTCGGGTTCTCAGCGACGATCGACCTGGACGCCTCGGACGAGGTCGGCGAGGCAGTCGTGCGGGTCACCGAGATCGGGCGGTTCGACGGGTGGGCTGAAGTCGACGTCGACTGATCGGCGCTGGGGTTGTCGGACGTGTACCGTCTCCGGCACCACCCCCACCCGAGAGGACTGCGTCATGCGCATCGGATCCAGCATCGCCCTGATCGTCATCGGCGCGATCGTCGCCTTCGCGCTGAACATCCAGCTCGCCGGTATCGACCTCCGCCTGATCGGCTACATCCTGATGGCAGCCGGTGTCGTGCTGCTCATCATCAGCCTCGCCGTGGCCTTCGGCGGTCGCCGCACCACGACCACCACGCGCTCGGGCGTCGACCCGGCCTCGGGGGAGCAGATCACCCGCCAGGATCGGCGCGACGGGACCTACTGACCCGCGCGAAGGGTCAGAAGAGGGTCGCGGGCGGGGTCGCGTCGGGCAGCGCGGACGGCTCGGGGACCTCGGCGCCGGGCCAGCCGGGACCGTGCGGCACGTCGGTGCCGTTCTGGAACGCGGTGGCAGCACCGCGGGCTCGCACATCGGCGGCCTCGTTCATCTCGTGACCGACGTGACCGCGCACCCACTCGAACGTGACCTTGCGGCCCTGCAGTTCGGCGTCGAGTTCCTTGATGATCTCGACGTTGAGGACCGGCTTGCCGTCGGCCTTCCGCCAGCCCTTGCGCTTCCAGCCGGCGAGCCACTCGGTGCAGGCCTTGATGGCGTACTGGCTGTCGCACAGGATGTGCAGCGGCTCGCCGGTGTCCTTCGTGGCGCGGAGCAGCTGCAGCACGGCGGTGAGCTCGCCGATGTTGTTCGTCGCGCGGGGCCAGCCGCCGGCCGCCCACCGGTCGTCGTCGACGTACCAGGCCCACCCGGCGGGGCCGGGGTTGCCGAGGGCTGAGCCGTCTGCGGCGGCGACGATCGTCACGATGGGACCTCCTGGTGGTGCCGAGTGCTCGCGAGTGCTGGTCAACCGTAACCGACCGTACGGACGGGCTCTGCGCGGCGGGGCGGCGACCGGATCAGCGCGCTGCGGGATCCAGGTTGAGATCGGTGTCCGTGATGAGCTGGTCGCCCGCTCCCGTCTGCAGCGACGGGTTCAGCCAGCGGAGTTGCGCGACGGTGATGCCCAAGCGTTCGGCGACCGTCACCTGCGCGTCGTCGCTCGACACCTGGTAGGACACCGGCACGCTGTCACGCTCGTGCACCCATCCGTTTGCCCCGGGCCGCGCTGCGCCCACGTCGACCTGAAGGTGCGGGTACGGGTCGGGGATCGTCCAGCGCAACGGAGCAACTGCAAGCACGGAGCCGATGCCGGTGCGTGCGGAATCGTCCCCGTCATCAGACGGCGCCGGCACGAGCGCGACGCTGTGCAGGAAGTCCGGAGTGGACCCAGCCTGAGACAGTCCGACCGAGTCCGGTGCACCGGTCTCCGGGTCCCAGATGACGACTCCGGCGCGGTACCCCCTGGCGTCGCCGCCACCGTCAGCGTCACCACCGCGGAACTCCAAGCTCATCCACTGCGGGTTCGTCGTGTGGTAGCCGGACAACTCGGCGTCGAAGGTGCCGCTCTCGTTCGCGACGACCCGAACGTGGATCCGGGTGTCACCGCTCGCCGAGACGACATCGGTCTCGGCGGCGACCGTGCCGGCCGCCAGGACCTGCGGCGTGCTGACCTGTTGTGCGGTCGGAGTCGGGTCCGCTCCCTGGCTTCGGTCCGTTCGGTCGAGTGACGCCTGTCGCGTCGGTGTCGGGATCGCGTCGTCGCCGCCGAACGCCGTGCACCCGGCGAGCAGCAGCCCCACAAGTGCCGAGCCGATCACCGCGGTCGTCACGGTCCGTGTTCGTCCCATCGTTCCCCCTCGTCGGCAGCGTAGCGGGGCCAGGGACGTCATCGAGTGCGGGGAGCGGACCGAGCCAGACTCGTTACACGGGGCCGAGGACTACCGTCCGCTGCAGGAGGAAACACCATGAGCGACAGCATCCCGAACGCCCCCGGCCCCGAGCCGTCCGACGACCGCGCACGCAACGACGCGCTCCGCGACGCCGCGCACAGCGACGACGTCGACGGGGTCAGCGGACGCGAGCAGCGAGCAGCGGACACGTCGTACAGCCCGTCGAGCGAGCGCGAGATGGACGCGTCCCAGACGAAGCAGCGCGACGACGTCGACCTGCGTGCGGACGGCATCGACCCTTCCAAGGTCATCGCGCCCCCCGGGACGGGTGGCGCGGACGACGCCGGCGACGTCGAGCCCGAACCGGGCGACCTGCACCTGCCGTGGCAGTCCGAGGAGGACCGCCGGGGCTAGCTCGACGCCCGGTCGAGTTCGCGCACGAGAGCCTCGCCATCGGTGACGTCCCAGAACGCCATCGGCTGTGGCCCGAAGAAGCCGTCGAGACCGGTGTTCGCGTAGACCTTCGCGTTCGTTCCCCACCCGAAGAGCATCGATCCCGGTCCGCCTCCCGTCGCGTCCCACTCGACGTTGCAGTGCCGTCGGTCACCGCTCCAGCTCACGGTGCGGTCAGTGCGGCCGATCGGGACCTCCCGCGTGCCGCGAGGGGTGATCACGAGTGCCCGGCGATCGGTCACGGCGTAGACGGTCGTCCGCTTGCGGTACCGCTTCACGAGGAAGCGTCCGACGAGCAGGTGCAGGCCCATCACCGTCAACAGCGACCCGACGATCAAGAAGAAGGGCGGCGCTCCGCTGGTCACGGCCGAGACGGTCCAGAACGCCACGAATCCGCACCAGAGCAGCGAGAACGGGATGAGGAAGCCGTCGCGGCCCGAGAGGAGCCTGGCCGGATCGCTCGTGCCGGCCCAGTACAGGTGCTCATCGGGGCGCAGGTGTTCACGGGCGGTCTGTTGAGGATCGATCACCCCTCGACAGTACGGCCCGTCACTCGCTGTGGCTGAACAGTGCGTACCCCGCCCGGCTACGACACCAAGTCCGGGTGGGAGCCCGTTCGCTGCCCGGACTCGAGCGTCGCGATCGCCGCGAGCTCGTCGTCGGTCAGCACGAAGCCGTCGACGTCGAGGTTCGACTGGATCCGTGACGGCGTGACCGACTTCGGCAGCACCACCACGCCCTGCTGGATGTTCCACAGCACGAGCACCTGCGCCACGCTCACGCCGTGCGCGTCCGCGATGTCGGTCAGTACCGGCTCGTCGATCAGGCGCCCGCGGCCGAGCGGTGACCACGCCCCGGTCACGATGTCGTGCTGCTCATGGAACGCGATGAGTTCGCGCTGCGGCAGCCACGGGTGCCGTTCGACCTGGTTCAGCGCCGGTACCTCGCCGGTCTCGTCGATGAGCCGCTGCAGGTGCGGCACCTGGAAGTTCGAGACACCGATGCTCTGCGCCCGCCCTGACTCACGCAGTTCCACCAGAGCGCGCCAGGTCTCGACGTAGCGGTCGTTGGCGGCGGCCGGCCAGTGGATCAGGTAGAGGTCGACGGCGTCGAGCCCCAGCCGCTCGAGGCTGCCGTCGAACGCAGCCAGGGTCGCGTCGCGCCCCTGGTGGTCGTTCCACACCTTGGTCGTCACGAAGACGTCGTCACGGTCCAGCCCGGAGGCCCGGATCGCCTTGCCGACGCCGGTCTCGTTGCCGTACATCTCGGCGGTGTCGACGTGCCGGTAGCCGGCGTCCAGCGCGAGGCCGACCGCCGTCTCTGCCTGGGTGTCGTCGACCTTGTAGACGCCGAAGCCGATCGCGGGGATCGAGCGGCCGTCGCGCAGGGGAACTGAGGTGACCATGCACCCATCCTGCCGGTGCGTGGCGGGCGCGCGCCGAGCCTCCAGGCCATCTGTGGAGAACGCAACCCGTACGCCGGGCGCCCGTTCCTTCCCATACCGGCCGCGATGGCGAGTGGAAACGGGCGTACCTGGTCAGAACTTCCGACCAGGTACGCCCGATTCGACCAGGTACGCCCGAAACCGCCCGCCGCCGCGCGCCCACCGACACCCGCCGCCGCCCGCTCAAGTCGGCAGGTGCACCGGCTCGGTGTCGGGGAGGGGGCTGGCGTCACGGCCGCGCAGGTCGGGCAACCAGCTCCGCATCGCCAGGGGGAGCAGCACGCCCAGGCCAGCCATCACGGCGCCGACGGTGAAGCCGCCGACGGGGCCGCTGCCGTCGATCAGGAAGCCGGCGATCGCCGAACCGCCGGCAGCACCGATCAGCTGGCCGGTGCCCATCCAGCCGTAGGCCTCGGCCGTGTCGGAGAACTTGACGGTGGCGGAGACCGAACCGAACATCACCGCGAGGGCCGGCGCGATGCCCACACCCGCGATGACCAGGGCGAGGCAGAGCCACCAGAAACCCGTGCCGCCGAGGGCCAGGGTGAGGCCGACGAAGACGACGGCCATGCGCGTCCACAGGGTGTTGCGGGAGATGGGGCGGTGGCCGAATGCCAGGCCGCCGGCGAGCGAACCGACCGCGAACACCGCGAGGACGATGCCGGCGTTCGGGCTGCCCTCGCCGAAGACGCTGGTGACGCTCGCCTCGACCGCGGCGCACGCCCCGATCAGCAGCAGACCGGTCAGGGTGGCGACGACGACGGCGGGGCGCTTCAGCACGACACCGAAGGCGCGCTTGGAACGGGGGATACGGACGCGGCCGAGCTCGGGGGAGGCGATGAACCACGCGCCGCCGACGACCAGGAAGACCATCGCGACGACGATCGCCTCGACCGTGCCGACCTGGGTGGCGACGAAGGTGGTGATGACCGGGCCGGCGACCCAGATGAGCTCCTGCGCGCTGGCGTCGAGGGAGAAGAGTGGTGTGAGCTGCGCCGACGTCACCATCTTCGGGTAGATGGTGCGCACCGCCGGCTGCACGGGCGGGACCGCCAGGCCGCCGAGGAACCCGACCACCACGTAGCCCCACAGCGGCATGACCACGAACGCGATGACCACCATGCTGATCAGCGCGACGATGCTCGTCAGGATGAGGACGGGGCGCATGCCCCAGCTGCCCATCCACCGGCTCGTCAGAGGGCCGGCCAGCGCCTGCCCGATGCTCGTCGTCGCGAGCACCAGACCGGCCGCGCCGTAGGAGTCGAACACGTGCTCGACGTGCAGCAGGTAGGCCAGCGACAGCATGCCGAACGGGAACCGCGCGGTGAGCTGTGCGGCGATGACACGACCCACGCCAGGGGTCTTCAGGAGGGGCCCGTACGTACTCACGAGACGAGTGTACGGACCGGCCGGACGGGGGTGTCCCCCGTCCTGGGGAGGGGCGGTTCGCGACACGCCGAGGCGTTGATTCCACATCTGTGGATCGGGACTGTCCACCGGTGTGGGGAAGTGTCGGTGGTCGGCCGCAGACTGGCGGAAACTCGGGCCTCCCGGGAATCCACAGACTGTGGAGGACGTTGTGGAGAACTACATGGCTGTAACACTTCCTCTAGTGGTCGGTGCTGCGGCTAGCCACTAGATGTAGTGTGGAGGCATCGCAGCGGCCCCTCCCGGACACGACTGCGGACAGACATCAGCACCACCTCCACAGCACAGCAGAAACCAGTAGGAACCAGGGGAGAACATGGCCGTCACCGTCTACACCAAGCCGTCCTGCGTCCAGTGCACCGCGACGTACCGGGCCCTCGACAACAAGGGCATCGAGTACGAAGTGCACGACGTCTCCACGGACGAAGCAGCGCTCGAGCACGTCAAGAGCCTGGGCTACATGCAGGCCCCCGTCGTCGTCACGGACGACGACCACTGGTCGGGCTTCCGCCCCGACAAGATCGCGACCCTCAGCGCCGAACTGGCGTAGTCGTTCTGCGGGCCCCGAAGGGGCCCGCAGGCAGGGCATCTCTGGAGGCGCGACTCGCCTCTCCTGGCCCGTCCGGTCCGCCTGTCCGCACCTTTCCACGAGGAGCGCACCATGAGCCGATTGGTCTACTTCTCGAGCGTGTCCGGGTACACCGCGCGCTTCGTCGAGAAGCTCGGCCGCGACGCGGACCGGATCCCGCTCTACCCGAGCGAACCGTTCCTGCACGTCGACGAGCCCTACGTCCTGGTCCTGCCCACCTACGGTGGCGGCAACGGCGAGGGTGCAGTCCCCAAGCAGGTCATCAAGTTCCTCAACGACGCCCACAACCGCTCGCTCATCCGCGGCGTGGTGGTGGGTGGCAACACGAACTTCGGCGAGGCGTACGGCCTCGCAGGGGACGTCATCGCGCAGAAGTGCAACGTCCCCCTTCTCTACAGATTCGAACTCTTCGGGACCCCTGACGACGTGTCGGCGGTCAACTCAGGATTGGATGCATTTTGGACGCAGCAGTTGCAGACGTCGATCTGACGTCGCCGCAGACGGGGATGGACTACCACTCCCTCAACGCGATGCTCAACCTCTACGACGCGGACGGGAACATCCAGTTCGACAAGGATCGTGAGGCCGCCAAGCAGTTCTTCCTGCAGCACGTCAACCAGAACACCGTCTTCTTCCACAACCTGAAGGAGCGGCTCGACTACCTGGTCGAGAACGAGTACTACGAAAAAGCCACGATCGACATGTACTCGCTGGACTTCATCCAGCGACTCAACGACCTGGCGTACTCGAAGAAGTTCCGGTTCCAGACGTTCCTCGGCGCGTTCAAGTACTACACGAGCTACACGCTCAAGACGTTCGACGGCAAGCGGTACCTGGAGCGCTTCGAGGACCGCGTCGTCATGACCGCCCTCGGCCTTGCTCAGGGCAACGAGCAGCTCGCCATCGACCTGGTCGAAGAGATCGTCGCCGGCCGCTTCCAGCCCGCGACCCCCACGTTCCTCAACACTGCGAAGGCACAGCGCGGCGAGCTCGTCTCCTGCTTCCTGCTCCGCATCGAGGACAACATGGAGTCGATCTCGCGCGGCATCAACTCCTCGCTGCAGCTCTCGAAGCGCGGCGGCGGCGTGGCCCTGCTCCTCTCCAACATCCGCGAGGCCGGCGCCCCGATCAAGCAGATCGAGAACCAGTCCTCGGGCATCATCCCCGTGATGAAGCTGTTGGAAGACTCCTTCTCCTACGCGAACCAGCTCGGTGCGCGTCAGGGTGCCGGCGCGGTCTACCTCAGCGCCCACCACCCGGACATCATGAAGTTCCTCGACACCAAGCGCGAGAACGCCGACGAGAAGATCCGCATCAAGACGCTGTCCCTCGGCGTCGTCGTGCCGGACATCACGTTCGAGCTCGCGAAGAACAACGAGGACATGTACCTGTTCTCGCCGTACGACGTCGAGAAGGTCTACGGCGTCCCCTTCGGCGACGTCCCGATCTCCGAGAACTACCGTGCGATGGTCGACGACTCGCGCATCAAGAAGACGAAGATCAAGGCGCGTGACTTCTTCACGACCATCGCCGAGATCCAGTTCGAGTCGGGCTACCCGTACATCGTGTTCGAGGACACGGTGAACAAGGCCAACCCGATCAAGGGTCGGATCAACATGTCCAACCTGTGCTCGGAGATCCTGCAGGTCAACACCCCGACGACCTTCAACGAGGACCTGTCCTACAAGGAGATCGGCAAGGACATCTCCTGCAACCTCGGCTCGCTGAACATCGCGCTGACGATGGACTCGCCCGACTTCGGCAAGACCATCGAGACCGCCATCCGCGGCCTGACCTCGGTCTCGCAGATGTCGCACATCACCTCGGTGCGTTCCGTCGAGGACGGCAACGACAAGTCGCACGCCATCGGCCTCGGCCAGATGAACCTGCACGGCTACCTCGCTCGTGAGCGCGTCTACTACGGCTCCGAAGAGGGCATCGACTTCACGAACATCTACTTCTACACGGTGCTGTTCCACGCCCTGCGTGCGTCGAACAAGATCGCGATCGAGACCGGCGAGACCTTCGACGGCTTCCGTGACTCGAAGTACGCGTCCGGTGAGTTCTTCGACAAGTACACCGACCAGACGTGGACGCCCGCGACCGCCCGTGTTGCGTCGCTGTTCGACAACGCGAACATCACGATCCCGACGCAGGACGACTGGAAGGCGCTGAAGGCGTCCGTCCAGGAGCACGGCATCTACAACCAGAACCTGCAGGCCGTCCCGCCGACCGGTTCGATCTCGTACATCAACCACTCGACGTCGTCGATCCACCCGATCGCGTCGAAGATCGAGATCCGCAAGGAAGGCAAGCTCGGCCGCGTCTACTACCCGGCGCCGTTCATGACGAACGACAACCTGGACTACTACCAGGACGCGTACGAGATCGGTGCCGAGAAGATCATCGACACTTACGCCGCGGCGACGCAGCACGTGGACCAGGGCCTGTCCCTGACGCTGTTCTTCAAGGACACCGCCACCACGCGTGACATCAACAAGGCGCAGATCTACGCATGGCGCAAGGGCATCAAGACGATCTACTACATCCGTCTCCGCCAGCTCGCGCTGGAGGGCACGGAGGTCGAGGGCTGCGTCAGCTGCATGCTGTAGAGCTGCCGCTCTGCTCCCTGGAGGCGCGGTGCCAACCCGCACCGCGCCTCCAGTCCGTCACTTAGTCACCATCTCTGTAAGGAACACACGTTGGTCGAGAAGCTGAAGCTCATTGATCGGGTCCAGGCCATCAACTGGAACCGCATCCAGGACGACAAGGACGTCGAGGTCTGGAACCGTCTCGTCAACAACTTCTGGCTGCCCGAGAAGGTGCCGCTGTCGAACGACGTGCAGTCGTGGAACACGCTGACGCCGGCCGAGCAGACCCTGACCATGCGTGTGTTCACCGGTCTGACCCTGCTCGACACCATCCAGGGCACCGTCGGCGCCGTGTCGCTCATCCCCGACGCGATCACCCCGCACGAGGAAGCCGTCTACACGAACATCGCGTTCATGGAGTCGGTGCACGCCAAGTCCTACTCGTCGATCTTCTCGACCCTCGCGTCGACGCGCGAGATCGACGAGGCCTTCCGCTGGTCCGAGGAGAACCCGAACCTGCAGAAGAAGGCGTCCATCGTGATGGACTACTACCAGGGCGACAACCCGCTGAAGCGCAAGGTCGCCTCGACGCTGCTCGAGTCGTTCCTGTTCTACTCGGGCTTCTACCTGCCGATGCACTGGTCGTCGCGCGCCAAGCTCACGAACACCGCCGACCTGATCCGCCTGATCATCCGTGACGAAGCCGTCCACGGGTACTACATCGGCTACAAGTACCAGAAGGGCCTCGAGACCCTCACGCAGGCCGAGCGCGACGAGCTCAAGGACTACACGTTCTCGCTGCTGTTCGAGATGTACGAGAACGAGGTGCAGTACACGCAGGACCTCTACGACGAGGTCGGTCTGACCGAGGACGTCAAGAAGTTCCTGCACTACAACGCCAACAAGGCGCTGATGAACCTGGGCTACGAGCCGATGTTCCCGAAGAACATCACCGACGTGAACCCGGCCATCCTCTCCGCCCTGTCGCCGAACGCGGACGAGAACCACGACTTCTTCTCGGGGTCCGGCTCGTCGTACGTCATCGGCAAGGCAGTGAACACTGAGGACGAGGACTGGGACTTCTGATCCTGGTCTGATTCGTGGGGACGCCCCGCTGGCTTCGGCTGGCGGGGCGTTCTCAGTTGACGGGCACCGTCGCCGGTGCGGCCGGATAGCGGTCGCTCATCGAGATTCGTTTCGGATGGGCTATGTGAGACGCGAACGTCGTCATGTGCAAGCCGCGGGAGGCCGTCCCCGCTGAGGACCCGATTTCGGACGATGGAATGAGCCGGTAGCGTCGCGATGTGACTGTTGCCCTCATCGTCCTCTTCTCAGCCTCCGCGACCTTGCCCGTCGCGGGCCTGGTTCGTCTCTATCGAGCGGCACGCGCCGCGTCCATCGAACGACAAGCTGAAGTCGATCGGCGCGGTTCGGTAGAAGCGACCTTTGGGGACTTCGATGCCTTTGTTGCATCGTGGTCAGCTGAACTTCTAACAGAGGACCGCAACGCCAGACTCGTCGATCTTCTGCTCATCGGGGGCGGCCTGATCTGCGGAGCTTCAGCAAGCATCTGGGATGTTCTCGTTTAGCGCCACTCGAATCATGCTGATCCATTGCATTCGCCGACGCGGCTCGACGCTTTGGCCAGCGGAGGCGATGGTAAGACAGAGGTCGAGCGCCTCGTCCACGATTGCCAGCACCGGTACGAGAACGTCGCGGTGATCAATGGCCCGATCACCGGCAACACGACGCTGGGCGAGACAGTCATCCCGCCCGGAGCTAGGCCCCTCTCGAAGAACGCGCGCTACGCTGCGAAGCTGGGGGTCGCGATCCCGCAGAGTACGCTGGCGTCGAGCCCAAGAACCTCGCACATCGCGGCGTAGTGCTGCGGATCTAGCGTTTGCATCAGCGCAAACACGGCTTGGAGGACGGCGATCGCTTCCCCTGGTTCAAGCGGCCGACTAATGTCGGCGTCCTCGTTGTGGGAATACGAATGTAGGTATCTGAGGACTCGGGTGCGGACAGGCCCGTCCTCGATGTTCGCGAGCGCCTCGCGCAACGCACCGTCGAAGCTTCCAACCTTCGCCGGGTAGCGGAACGCGAGGAACGCCTCGAGCATTCGTCGGGCCGAATTCGGGGCGAGTGCGAGTGCGTCAAGCTGCGCCATGAGGCCACCGCCATTTGCAGCGTCGGATACCGCCTGTCCAACGTGACCGAAGAGGTAGTGGTATTGCGACCGGAGCGTCTTGGCCTTCCGATTGTCCTTGTGCGGCCATTTGACGAAGGTCGGGACCCGGCGCGGTTCTCCGTCAACTTCGCGGTTTCGGATATGGAGTTCGTGCACCGAGCTGCGTGGAGCGAATCGGCCGGCGCTGTCCAGCTGGATTAGCCACTGCCGGAACATCTCGAAGCTGTGGGTCAGGACGAAGGTCTGCGCGATCGCCGGCCGAGAGACAAGTTCTGCCCATAGATGGGAGGAGACGCCAAACATCACGTTGTGATCGAGACTCGACACCGGATCGTCGACGACCACGATCGGGAGGGTATCGACGACTTCGCTGCTGCGCAGGCGGGCGAGGAAGTGAATCAGTGCGATGCAGGTCCGTTCGCCTTCGCTGAGCGCGGTTGCAGGCGCCCCGGCACGTTCGAGGCGGTACGTCCGCCGGTCCGGACCAGGCGCGAACAGAAGCTCGTCGCGACCGAGGAGACGGGCGATCGACGCCGTAAGTTCGGCGGCGAGTGGAGTCGGGTCCGCCTCGAGGTCCGTCAGTGCGACGATGCGGCCATCGGTCTCGCGTTGCTCTTGATCAAGTTGAGCGAGTTCGAGCTCTGCTGCCTCGATTTCGGACGCGGCGATGTGGACCTCGTCAGCGACGCCGGCGACGATGTGTAGCTCGAGCCGCCGCGCAGCTCCGCGAACGTTCTCCGAGTGGGAACGACTTCGGCTCCCGTGGACGCCTAGAGCGGCTTCGATGTGCTCTGTCGTTGGTGGCTCAAGACAGAGGTCTTTCGGCAGCAACGGGGTGCCGAAAGGATTTGAGCGCTTCGCACGGAGGAGCTCGTCGAGGTTCTGCACAGCGTCTTGGTACGTCGCCAGGTCACTGTGGTAGTCATCTCTTGCTAGGTCGAAAGCTTCGGCGGCATCTTCGTAGAGCTCTTGCCTGCGCGGAAGGGCGAACGCGTACTGAGCGGCATCCGCGACCGACGTGGCGAGCCGACGTATCGCGAGGTCGATTCGTCGTTGTAGATCCTCGACCGCCGAATCGAAGTGCGCCTCGAGGGCGTCTCGGCGCTCCGGGCCAAGCTCGCCGTCACAGAAGAGGCATCTCGCGAGGCCGTCGTGTAGCTCCAGCCCGGTTTGGACCCACTCCGCCCGATCGCCATGTTCGGTGAGAGCGTCAATTGCAGTCGCGGTGACTCTTTCGTCGAGCAGCTCGACGATCGCGGTCATGTCGGCCTGCGCCGCGAGGTTCGGGCGATTCGGACGTTCGATCGCGGCCAACGGAGCCGAGTCCACGACCATCTGGTCGGCACGAGCGTCTGTCGACGCGCCTGCGAGCGTTGACGCGTGTTCCAGCAACGCTCGGACTTGAGTGATGTTGTACACGTTCGACGCGCGGTAGCGCCTATCGGTGCCCGAGAGTCGGTTGACGACGTCCTGCGCGGCGCTGCGCATCTTGTCGTCTCGGTGCTTTCTCGTCTGTACGATCCGGTTCCGGAGATCTGCTCGCGATGACGTGAGGTCCTTTGAGCGCGCCCGCTTCTCTTCGAGCTCGGCTTGTGCGTTCACGTTTGCTTCGCCGAGCGTCAGCAGCGCGTCGGGAGATGGTCCGTCGGGCCCTTCGAAGCGGAGGCTCCTACTGACGTAGCTCTTGTTGAACACGTGCACGCGGCGCCAAGCGTCGTGTCGGTCGTCGACAATGTATTCGAGTGGCAGCCCGTCGGCTTGCCATTCGAACCTGATGTCGGTCGCGGCGGGAAGCACCCCATCGACGCAGTCCTGCAGGAGCTGCGCCAACGTGGACTTCCCGGAGCCGTTCGTCCCGAAGATGAGGTTCACCTGCTCGAACGGTGCGGCACCTCTGCTGCCCGACCAGTTCCGGTAAATCTGATAGTCGCCGATGTGTCTGAACTGCTTGAACATGTCCCGCTTCTTTGCCGTGTCCCAACTCGGAGCGACAGCAATCTAAGGGTTGCTCACTAGACTCCTTCGACGACTTGCCGTCCCGTCGTCCAATTTCCTAGTGGCCAAGCTTCGATCACGTGAACCCCCAAGGTCCGGAACCTTGTTCCCCGGCCCGAAGTCCTGATGCGCAGTAGTCCGCGCTGCACGTCACTGCGCGGAGTGCTGCGTTGCTTCGCGTCGATCGAGCTCGGTGAGCATCGTCGTCGTGTTGCGGAGCACCCGTGGCGTGGTCACGACGGTGATGACGAAGATCGCGATGAAGAACGCTGCACCGAACCAGAAAAGCGGTTCGCCGGTAACGGCGAGCCAGATGGCGAGAGCCGTTATCGGCAGGTAGAACACCGGCGCCAACCATCGGAGCGGCCGGTACTGCTGTTGGCGAGATTGCAATGCTCGCCGCCAATCGGCGATGTCAACGTCGGATGGAACGGTGCCCCGACGGACAGCCTTGCTGAACTCGGGACGCTGCCCTACCTGCCCATGAGCACGTCGTGTCCGGCCGACCCAGATTCCCATGAAGATGCCGTAGAACGCGCCGACGATGATAGACAGAAGCGCTCGAGGTCCGACGCCTAGTTCCGGCGTCGTGATGAAGGTCGCTCCAAACCATGCGCCGGCAAACATGACGGCCATGATGACGCCCGCCATCCACGTCGGCACCTGCTTCATCCACCCCATGCCTCGAGCCTGCCATGTCCAGCCGATGGCTGGTCGGTGCATGCTGCGCCAGACGCGTCCGTTAGCCGATCGGCTTACGGGCACCATGTCGAACCGCCCGCACGGCGTTACTCGCTAGGTTGATTGCAGTTCGGTACTGCCGACGTGGCGAGCGGGAGGTATGACGATGGGTGCTGGAGTGCTCCCCCGGGTGCCGTGGGTGGCGTCCCCGCTGATCTTCGCTGCCATCGTGTATGTCGTCGTAGCGCAGCGGCGGAAAAGGTGAACGAGGTAGTGCAGTTCTCCCGGGCTACGAAGTATCTGCTGTCTGGACTGCTGTCATTGCTTATCATCGGCACCGCCCTCCTCGCCTTGTTTGTTGACCCTCGGATGTTGGTGCTGGTGGCGTTCCTGGTCTTGCTCTGGTGGAGGCTCTTCGCCCTGAAGGTCGTGTTCGCTTCGGACGAGCTCGTCCTCATTGGCCTGGTGTCTGTCCGACGGGTACCGCGGATGAACGTGCTCCGGGTCGAGGAGGGGGCTGTCGTCGTGATGAGGAAGCAGGGTCGTGATCGCCGCATCACGATCCCGATCGCTATGAGTGCCTCCAAGATCACTGACAACTCGCCTGATGCACGGGTGAAACAACGCGTCGACGCCGCATACCGAAGATGGGTCGCGGCGCCAGCGACGCCCGCATCGGCCTGAACGCGACCCGGCCTCTCGACCGCCGGAAGCGTGCAGCTGGCGAATGCGCCCGGTGAAGGATCCTTCAACGGAGCATCCTTCGCTTGCGCCCGCGGTTGGTCGCACTTACGCTGCCCGAATGTGGTGGTGGATCGGAACCGGCTTGGTCTTGGCGGTGCTCCTCGTGCTGTGGTTCGTTATGCACCGCTACACGAACTTTGGCTCTCGGGCGGCGAAGTTCGAGGGGGCTGACCCCGAAGTCGCGGAGGCCCTTCGGCAGGCCAAGGCTGACATCGCGCGGGGGCGCATGTACTTCTGACGCTCTCAAGGGCCAGCGAGCCCACGGCCGTCCGGTAGCCGATTCCCTACTGGTCGCCTGATTTTCGCTCGTCCCGGGCTCGACGTCGCTCGGCTCGGCGTGCTCGCCACTCCGCGTCCTGCTGATCCTGCAGCGGGCTCCGTCCCATGCTTCCCCGAGCAGCGAGGAAGATGAGAACGACGACAACGACCAGGACCACCGGCACGAGGAACGGCAATACCAACATCTCGACCCCCTAAGAGCTGTTCTTCCCACCCTAAGCGCCCGGGAAGGCACCAAGCCCTCGAGGGAGCGATCGCCGTCCGTTAGCCGCTCTGCCACCGGACGCATTAGCTGAGACGATGGGGTGTGCGCGATACGACTGCGCTTCTCGTCATCGACCTTCAGCGTGGCGTCGTCCAGGGCTGCTTCGACGTCGCCGGCGTGCTCGGTCGTACCGCGCAGCTCGTCGAGCGCGCGCGATCGACAAGCGTGCCTGTGGTCTGGGTGCAGGATCACGGCAGCTTCGCAGAAGGCACTGATGAGTGGGCACTCGCGGCACCGCTCGAAAGAGCGGGGAACGAGCCGCTCGTCCGGAAGGAGTACCGCGACTCCTTTGTAGACACCGACCTCGCCGACGTCCTGGACTCCTTGGGCGTGGAACACCTCGTCGTTGCCGGCGCCCAGAGCGACTACTGCATCCGGACGACCACGCAAGCAGCGGCCGCGCGTGGGTTTGATGTCACGCTGGTGTCCGACGCGCACACGACGACGGACGCCGAGCACGACGGCGTCCTCATTACCGGCGAGCAGATCATCGCGCACACGAACATGTTCTTCGACAGCCTGCGCTACCCCGGCCACAGGTATTCGGCCGAGCGGTATGACCAGGTGCAGCTGCAGCCCGATCGGTGAGCGATCGTCTACGGTCGCATGATCGTCAAGGGCGCGCCCATCTGTACTCGTCGTCCGTACCGGTCCAGGCCATGCTCGGCCTCGACTGCGAGTAGTGACCGATGGAACGAGGTGACTGGGTCTTCCTCAGCGAAGCCGGCTGTTGCGTAGAACGGCGCGTTCCAAGGCACTCCTGCGTACGTGCGGAGAGAGATGTGCTCGTAGCCACGCTCGCGCGATTGGTCCTTTGCAGCTTCGACGAGCGCTCGACCCAGGCCCTGCCGCGCCAGCCCCGGCGCTACCGACAGCTGCTCGAGGTGGCAGATGCCGTCCACCTCGAGCACGTGCACGAATCCAGCGACTTCGGCGTCGACGTCGACGGCGAGCAGGAAGCCGGGCTCGGAGAGTCGCGTGATCCCGGGAGGGGCTGGAGACCACACGTCGGCGTGCAGGAAATCAATCAGCAGCTGGTCCGCGTCGTTCTCAATCCGCTCGACAGCATGCGCGTCGCTTGCCTGGGCGAATCGGATCAGTCGTGCCATGCCGCAAGCGTAGGAGTCCCGAAGGACGTCTCGGTGAACGATCGACTACCGGGCGCGAGCGGCGGGCAGAGCCCGCTACGGTGACGGACGGGACGCTACGACCCGGCGGGCCAGTTGCGGACAAGTGCCGACATGATCACCTCGTCATGGAAATGGCCGTCGCGGAACGTAGCTTGGCCGCGCACTCCTTCTTGCCGATAGCCGACCTTGTCTCAATCGAACAAGTCAGCGGAACACGAGCCCGAAGAGGTTCGTCAGGACAAGGGGAACCGTCACGATCGTGGTGATCGCTGCGACCTTGACGTTCTTATTCTTGTCGGCACGACGAGCAACCGTCTGCGCTCGAGACCCCATCCGGATCCGGTGTCTCGGCCCAATCGGGATTTCCTGTCGTCGAACCTAGAGCGGTCGAACTACGGCGACTAGTAGCCCAAGCAGCAAAACCCAGCCGATGGCGTGCGCGGGAGCGGGCATCGGCTGCACGGCTTCAAGCCGAATCCACAGCCCGATCAGCAGCAGCGGCAGCAACAGCGGTACGAGGGCGCTTGACGAGGCTCGTCAGTGGCCGTCGGCCGGTACCTATCAGCATGGACGGCGGCGGCTCTCCGCAGCGAAACCGCACCGTGCGGGGAGTGACGCTTCCAGAAGCCGAAAAGACGTGACTCCGCCCTTACTCTGAGAGACGCTCGACAGACTGTCGACGAGGACTGAAGGGCCGAGATGACCGGGGAACAGCCGAAATACGAGACACGGACAGTGAAGTCGGTGCGCGGCCTGGAATCCCGGACGCAGACCAGGTGGGAGCAGGACGGCTGGGAACTGGTCACGATGACGCAGGGACGGCTGCAGTCGCAGCTGGAGTTCCGTCGGCCGAACAAGCGGGTCGGCCGGCCCACTCTCATCGCCACCGGAGCTGGAGCCGCAGCGCTGGTCGTCGTCATCGTCCTCGGCGCCACCGGAGGGTTCGGAAGCGGCGAGGACGCACCAGCCGAGGCGAAGGCACCAACCGCCTCCGCCACGTCAGCCACGACTACCGCCGTACGCCCGTCGAAGGTCGCGGCGCCGAGCCCGACCACGGACGCCCCGGCGGTCATCACGGCCGAGAACTCGCCCCAGTTCGCAGCGCTGCTGCAACTAACCGACACCTGCGACGCCTCGCTCGCAGCGTTCGTCGACGGGAACAAAGGACGGATCGTCCGCTTCGACGGCTCTATTGGAGCGATGGCTCCGCATGGCTCGGCGAAGACCAGGTACGACATCCTCATCGGCGCGGGGGACTTCAGCGAGACATCCGCGCCGGGCCCGGCGTTCCAGTTCAATGACGTGAACACGACGTACGACATGCACTATAAGGATGAGGGGCCCGGTCGCATCGGTGTCGGCACGAACCTCGGCATCAGCGCGGAGGTGGCGGACTACAACGCCGACCAGTGCCTGTTCCACCTGAGGCCAGTGGCGACCTCCTTCCGGTAATCATCTGCGCTGTCGCGTCCATCCGATACGGTCAAGCCATGCCCGATGATGACGAGGTTCCCTCGACCGTCACCCCTGCAGAACTGCGGGCGATGCTCGAGCGGGCTCCGTTGGAAGCGGCGGGCCGAAACCTACGGCTGCTGCCGGCGATGGTCGTGAAGAACACCGACGTGCTGTTCGCTTCTCCCGAGGTCACCCTCGACGACGCGCTCGACATCGCAAGCCATGTCGGCGCGGCGTTCGTCACCCTCGGAGAGCGGACGTTCGACCTGGCGGAGTTCCTCGGCGACGCTGAAGGGGTGCCCGCCAGCCTCCGGAACAACGCCGCGAGTCACGACGGCGACCTGGAGGGGATGGACCTCCAGTTCATCGGCGCGGGCGTGTCCTACGCATGGTGGGCGGCCGTCGACTGGTCGCAGGAGCTGACCGCCGAGCTCGAGGAATGGCAGGAAGACGCGGACGAGAAACGCGACCGGGAACGACGTGAACGGTTGGCGCGGGCGCAGCAACTCATCCAGGCGGCCATCGAAGATGCCGGGGTCAGGGCCGCGAAGCCGATGTCGAGGAAACCGGTCGTTGAAGCGTTCATCCGCAGCCGGATGGAGTCGAAAAACGACGTCGGCGCTGAGTACGCATTGCGGTGGGCACCGCAGCGGGTTGCTGAGGAGTGGCGATCCGCGTACGCGCTCCTCGACAACAGCGCGAAGGTGTTCATCTCCGACCTCCACGAACTGCTCGAGTGGCAGCGCGCGAAATGGAAGCCATCCGTTCGCCGGGACGTGCTCCTGCGGTACGCAGTGAGTCGGACCGGCGGTTGGGCTCCCACGGACAAGTGGTTGAAGGACATGGACGCGAAGTCCGCGCCGACAACCTGACCGGCACGCGAACTTCTTGCTTCGTCCGCGCATACCTCTGACATGAGCAGCAACAGCATCGTCACCCGCGTCACCGGCACCCGGCCCTTGGCCGGTGTCAACGCCGTCGTCCTCGCCCTCGGCCCTCGGCCGCGGTTGTCGCCGGGTTCGTGCTACTGCTCAGCGCCGGATGGCCGGTCGCAGCCCGAGCGTTCGTCGCCTCCGCTGCCCTGCTGGTCGCCTCCCTCACCGTCGAGGCGCGCAAGCGCCTCACGCGGCGCAGGCGTGGCGCCGCAACGATTGACGATCCTCAACCGGGACAAGGGCCGGTAAGCCAATATTTGGTCAGGGTTCAGATCGGATCACGCTCATGCGACCGTTGTCCAAGAGCAGAGCCTGGTCATCGTTCAGTGGGGTCAGGGCGTAGGCGCCGCGGTATGTGTCGAGAGTCTTCTGGACGAGTTCCGGTGGGTACGGGGGCAGGAGGCCGTCCGCGTGCGGGATGACCGTTTGGTCGATCAGCGCGAGTCCGGCGTAGTCGGTGAGCGCGGGCCCGTCAGCGGGATCGTCCATCAAGGATGCCGGGGTTACGTCTGGTCCGGCGATGATCGAGCCGGCGCTCGCACCGATGTACGGCAGACCAGCCCGAACGCGCTCGACCAGCACGGCGGCATTCCCACTCTCGCGCAGCGCTTCCAGGAGGGCAAAGGTGCTTCCGCTGGCCACGTACACGGCGTCGACGTCAGCGAGGATCTGGTCGAACCGGTGGGTCGCGGTTCCTCGCGCGGTGACGGGGACGATGTGGCCCGCAAGCTCCTCGAGGGCTGCACGTTCCACTTCGACGAAGGCAGCGCCCGCGAACGATTGCTGCGCGTCGTCGATGTAGGCAATTCGGAACCCGTCGAGCGGCGCCTTCGCGCGGTTCGATCCGGTCAGGAAGGGCAGGATCGCCCCGGTGTTACGGGATAGCAGCAGGATCTTCACGGAACGTGACCCTAGAGAGGCCCACCGACACCGTTGCCCGCCACGGAAGAGCAGCGCCCGTCGGCGAAGCGCGCCAGGTGCTGGTGGCCCCGTCTCAATAGCCGATCGTCATGCGAGAAAATGTGTCCGCCGTTACGTTGAGCTGGTGAAGCCGCCGAAGTATCCGTGCCCCGTTTGCGTGGTTCGTGGTGATCGCAGCCAGTCTTCTGCTCGCGCTCGGACTGCTGAACCTCATCATCAACACCACCCGCCCCGGGTCGTGGCTTCTGTTGATGGTGCTCATGCCGTGGCCGCTTTCCGCGGGCTTGAAAAGCTTGCGTCTGTCGCCTACGAGCACGTGGAGTAGCCCGCTTTGATCATCATGAAGTCCAACGGGTCAGTCAGCAGTGTGCTGAACGACACGTTCCGCCCGCTCCCGGACCAGGTGCGACGCAGCCTCGGCCTTCTCGACAACGACGACCACTTCGCGTGGCTCGTCTTCTCCGCGCCGATCGACGACCAGACCTGGCGCGCCGGCCAGCAGTCGGTCATCGACGAGTACCGCGGCTCCTACCTGCAGGCCGGTGGCACCGCCGAGAGGATGAGCGTGGAGCTGCGCCGTCGCGAGGACGACGGGGAGTACCGCTTCTACATCGTCGGCCGTGACCACGACCTCACCGAACCGCTCACGGAGACCATCGACGTTCAGGCAGCGCACGAGCCTCGGCATCCTGCCGAGCTGTTCACGGCCGACCAGGCTGCGCCGGTGTTCATGCACTACGTCGAACACCAGACGGTCCCCGACGGCTACACGCTCCGTCTCATCGCCGACATGTAGAAGGTGGCGACGCAACCGTCGCGTGTCCGTGACCGTGTGCCGGACAGGAGGCGCGGTGCCAGCTGGCACCGCGCCTCCTGTCCGTTGCTGCTCACGCGACCGCGTGCAGTCACGCAGCCAACCGCGTTCGGCCAGCCCTGTGCTGGGGATGGTGCTGGGGCCGGATCACCCGAGGGCGCCGCCCCAGAAGTCGTGACCGCCGAACACGACGTTCACCGGGACGGCCTGCGCTCGGTCGGCCACGTACCGGTACACGCCGCCCGGACGTCCGAGCCACAGCACCTGCGCGGTCGTTGTGGTCGTCGCGACGGTCCGGAGCTCCACCACGTACTGACCGGAGGGGATCTGGAACTGCGCCGTCTGCTCGCTGTCGAGCAGCGTCGAGAACCGGGTCGAGAACGACGCACCGGTCGTCGCGTTCGTCACCGTGACGGTCGCACCGCTCAGTTGTGCCGACGGGCTGCGGGACGCCGAGGCCGCGTAGACGACCAGGTCGTAGTCGCTGTGTGCGTAGTGCCGTGACAAGGTGACTCGGGAAGCCGGGAGCGTTCCTCGCTGCTGGTACACCCGGGTCTTCCAGACGGCGGGCGACGCCGTTCCGCTGGCGTAGGCCTCGATGCGGTACTTCCCGGTGCTCAACCCGACGAACCGGTACTGGCCCGCGCTGTCCGAGGTCGTCCGGAACACCTGCGAGGTGTCCTCGTTCCAGGCGTACATCAGGCGACCGGCGGCGGGTCCCGTCGGGCCGACCACGCCGCCCTGCACGGTGGCGCCGATCACGAGCGGCACGGTGACCGCGACTGTCGAGCCGCCGCGGACGGCGATGCCCGAGCGGAGACCGGGGGCGTAGGTCTCCGTTCCGTGCGGCGGGAGTTGCCGCGTCGTCACCGTGACGGTGTCCGGTGCGGGGACGCCGGTGAACGTCGCGGCGCCGTCATCGTCGGTCGTGGCGTTCCCGACGACGACGTCGGTGCCGATCGCTGCGAGTTCGACGTCCGCCAGCCGGATCGCGGTGCCGTCCGGCGTTGCGAGCTGCACGGTGATCGTTCCGGATTCGGCCGCAGTCGCTGGTGGCGCGAGGCCGATCAGCGCGCCTGCTGCCAGCGCAACGGCCAGTGTCGTCCCTGTGATCAGTCGCATCGCGTTCCCCGATGGTCGGCCAGCCGTGCGTTGCCAGGGACTGTACGCGCACGGCGGCCGGGCGGCGGGGCCGGCACGTCGCAGCAGCGGTCACGCGGAGGCCGTCCCCGCTTCGACAGGCGTCACGAGGTCCGGGTCGCACCGATCGCCCAGACGCGCGGCGGTTCTGCACCGTTCACCGCGTGGTCACCGATGATCCGGGCCTTGAACACCCACGGGTTGTGGCTGCCGGCGGTGCGAGCGTTCCGCCAGTGCCGGTCGAGGTTCTTCGTCGTGCTCACCCCGGACGCCGCGAGCGCGTCGAACAGGTGCGAGGTCGCCGTCGTCGCCAGCGTGGTCAGCGCCACCTGCGCCTGCGCGGTCGCGAGTTCGGCGCGGTCGTTGCGGCGCTCGTCCTCGGCTGTGTCGAGCCCGGCTCCCTCGTACGCACCCTGCAGGGCTGCGGCGGCCCGGTCGACGATGGCGGTGGCGGCGAACCCGGCCGCCGACACCTCGCCGACGACCTGCAGGATCTGGGGGTCTGCCGCGAACGTGTCGGCGTTGCCGTGGGAGAAGACGCGGGTGCGGTTGCGGACCTCGCGCGCGATCTCCCGCTCGGCTGCGAGTACGGACCCGGCGAGGACGCTCAACAGCACGCCCTGGTAGAACGCCGTCTGGTACTTGAACCGCTCGTCGAAGGGGATCACCCCATCGGCCTGCACGACGGCGTCGTCGAAGGTGCTGGTACCGGAGCCGGTGGTGCGCTGCCCGAACCCGTCCCAGTCGTCGGTGTGGGTGACCCCGGGCTGGTGCGCGTCGACGATCGCGATGACCCGCTCGCCGGTGTCCGTGCGTTCGGCGTAGGTGTCGATCCAGTCGGCGAAGATGCTGCCGGTCGAGTAGTACTTCTGCCCGGTGATCCGGAATGTCCCGTCCGGCTGCGGGGTCACCTTCGTGATCACGTCGCCGACCTGCACCGACCCGACTTCTGTCCACGAGTTGCCGGCGATCTCACCGCGGCCGAAGCGGTTCAGCCACCCCTCGCGTTCCCCGGTCCGTGCGACCAGCCGGTCCTCCACGAGTGCGAAGTGGCCGCGGAGCGCCTGGGGGAGGTTGGTGTCAGCAGCGGCGAGTTCGGTCAGCAGGCGGAACAGCTGGGGCAGGGTCGCCCCGGCTCCGCCGTGGGCGACGGGGACGCGGACGGCGCCGAATCCTGCCGCGGCGAGTTCGCGGATCTCCTCGAACGGGAGGCGGTGGTCGCGTTCGCGCTCGGAGGCGCCGGCAGCGATGCGGTCGAAGATCGGACGGAAGCGGGCGAGGAGTTCGTCGTCGGCGCCCTCGTCGATCGTGCTGTCGGCGGTCTGGTTGCTGATGGTCACGAGGACTCCTTCGTGCTCTGGGCTGCTACCTGTCGCGTTGTGTGGCGCCGGGTGGTGTCGATTCGTCCGGTGTGGGCGGACAGCCCGACCAGATGTGCGCCATGGCGAGACTGTGGCATCGCCGAACGCCCGCGAGAAGGGTTGTGTCGATGTGTGTCGGAGGGTGACTTCCCATGACACGTGACCACGCTGCGACGAGGTGGGGGTTCGCAACAGCCTCTTCGCGGTGCTGCGCGTGTGTGATGGCCGCGGAGCCCGTCGGACGAAGACGGGCATGCTCCTCCGAGAGAACCGCGTCGGCCACGCTCACAGCAGCGCGCATCAACGAGGGAGTACGCACCCGCCAGAGGACCGGCCGCTGCCTTGCTTGGTGTGGGCGAAAGCCGTGGTCTCGGCGCCGTTCACCCAGTGGCGTTCAGGCCGGCGGGGTCGTCCCTGCGCCCTCGGTGTCGTCGGCACCCGCAAGACCTGTCCCGGCCTGATCGAGGTTCTCGTGGGGGTCGCCCATGTCTCCGGTCGCAGCGCCGGTGCGGGACAGCCCGAAGTGTTTGCGGACGGCGTTCGCCTCGGCGGGGGACAGGGTGCGTCCGGCTCCGAGGGACGGCGCGTCCTTGATCGCGTCCTTCGTGTACCCGACGTGCACGTCTGTGCCGTCGAACGTGGCGTCGTCGGCGGGGACGAGCGCCTGGTGTCGCCCGAGCAGCCCGGTTGCGACACAGACGTAGGCCGCACCGCCGTCCTCGTCGGAGGGGAACACCTGCACGACCTTGCCGACTGACAGGCCGTTGCGATCCCGGACAGTCGCACTCTCGACCTGGTGGATGACGCCCTTGGTGATCATGACCGTAGTCAACGCCCTCGAGTCTGACGCTTCGCAGGCGCCGTCCTCCAGGCCTGCGGTGAGGAGCCGCCCCTCGGGGTCCAAGGCTGCGGCGGTCCGGTCGGTTCCTCGGAGGTTCGACCGGCTACGGGGACAGCTCCGTGTTGCGGACCTCGGGTCTGCCCCGTTGCGACCCGTGTCGCTGGCGGAGTCGAGTTGCCCGCAACACGCACGCCGCGATCAACAGCGCCATGACGATCCAGCCGGTGATGGCGAGCGGCCCGACAAGGCGTTCGTCGAAAGGCGGGAAGAGGATGGACTGGTACGAGGCGAAGCTGTTGAGTGCCGCATGGGCGAGCACGCAGGGCAGAAGCGATGCGCTCGCAAGCCGGAGCCAGCCGATCAGCACGCCCGCGCCGACACAGCCGATCATCATCATGATGATCCCGAGGGGATTGCGTTCCTCGTAGTTCAGGCCGAGCAGGATCGCGGGAGCGTGCCAGAGACCCCAGATCGCGCCGCTCACGCACAGCGCCCATCCAGTGCCGAGCGGCAGCAGCTTCGGGAGGAGCCAGCCGCGCCAACCGACTTCTTCGCCGGTCGCAGCGATCGCGGTGATGGCAATCCCGATCGGGAGGTTCAGCAGTTGCAGCAGCGCCAGGAGCGCCATCGGCATCGGCGGTTGCTCGCCCGTGACTCGAACGATGAGTTCTTTCGCCACGGAGTGTTCGGGGTCGAGCTGCACCCACCCGAACAGCATCCCGAGGCCCCAGCTGCCGGAGATCAGCACAGCAGCACCGGCGATGCCTGCGAGAGCGAAGCGCCAGCCTCGACGCGTGAAGAATCCTGTCAGCCCAAGCTCAACCAGAATCGCTTTTCCACGGCGACGTTGGAGCGTGACCGCGACCAGCAGCGCTGCCAGGCCTGGTGTGAACATCATGGCCACGGTTGCGATGTACGCACCGGGGTTCCCGGCTGGGTCTGAGAGGTCCGCGCTCACCTGGATGGCTGGCCAGAGCAGCACCCACGGAGCACCGTACGCCAGCAGGACGAACATGCCGACCGTGCTCCAGTGGACACCCCGCGGGCTCCTCAACATGTTCTCCCTCCGGTTCGCTCGAGTGTGCCGTGCATCATGGCGACCCGCTCCCTTGCGGGGACGGAGGAGCCTCAGCGCCGCGGACCCCTTACTGAAGCATTCATCTGATAGGCAACATATCAAACTATGAATGCCCCCAGGGGCGCCCCAGGCCCGCCTGCCGCGGATCAGTTCGACGAACTCGAGCGGCATCTCGGAGCGGATCGATTCCAGCGAGATGACGTCGATCGACGACTGCTGCAGCCGCGGAAGGCGGGCTCGTCAAACTGGACGTTGTCGACGCCGGCGGCTTCGAGCTCCCGCGCTTCCTGGTTCACTCCCCGTTGCGCTGGAGTTCGTCCGCTGCGACGACCACGGCGATCGTGGCCGACAGTCGAACCGCCAACAGCTGGGGAGTCGGTTGGATCACGCGCCGAGCCGAATCGCTGCTCGTGATCGACGAGTTCGAGGGACTTGCTGATGCTGTGGGTTCACTTCGTGAGGTTCCTGTCGTGATCCGTGGGGGCGTCAGCGACATCACGGAGCGACTGCGTATCGCGGCCGAGAGAGCTCGTGTCGTCCGACATGTGCACGTACGCCACGACCGGCCAGCCGAACGACTCACGAGATGATCATGCGAACATCGGAGAAGCAGAGCGAACAGGGTGGGGCTCCTAAGTGAATCAACCTCGGCGGAAAGCCGTCTCCGTCCTCCGGACGGCAGGAGCCGTACTGCTCACCGTCGCCGTCCTCACCGGTTGCAGCTCCGGGCTCGGGAAGACCCCGGAGCGGGCGAAGCAGTCCATCGTCACGTTCGTCGAGGGTTCGACGGACGTTGTCGGTGGCGGTTGGGAACCGAACGACGGTCCACGGCTGGGGAAGTGCGGGCTCGGCCTCGGGACGGGCGGCGTCCAGTACGTCTACGCGAAGGTCCGCGCTGCCAGCGCTGATCCAAAGGCCGACGTCGAGGCAGTGGAACAGCACTGGAAGGAGCTCGGGGTCACGACCGAGCGCTACCAGACCGGCGGCGAGGACCCGATCCTCGGCGTCCGGGGCAGGGGCGGTCCGGTGAGCTCCTCCGACTTCCGCGCGGATCCCCGCGGGTACACGATCGACGGCAGCTCGCAGTGCGTTGCGGGGGACTTCGAGAAGATGAGCCTCGACAGTCAGGAGTGACGACCGCGGGCTGACCACCCGAACCGAGCCGCGCCTCCAGTCCGGCCCGGGACCCGGGCGCCTGCCGGACGCGACACGAAGGACGGCCCGCTCCGTTGTCGAGGCGAGCCGTCCTGTGCAGGGCCGGCCATCTGGATGATGTCGATGCCGGCGGTCCTCATCCGCTTCGGGAATAGCGGCCGAACGAGCCCGCGATGTCATCACATCTGCGAGGTAGACCGGTCGGTTCGAAACTGGTACACAGGTACTCCACACAACAGATTGGAGTTCGAAGATGAAGCTCAATACGAAGCTCGCCGGTTCGGCCGCAGCGATTGTGATCGGCAGCACGTTCCTGCTGGCGGCGCCAGCGCAGGCTGCGCAGACGTCCTACGAGCAGTCCAGCGCGATGGCAGAGGTCGTGGCGAACCAGGGTGCGCAGTCGATGGACTCTCAGCCAGAGCAGCGCGGAGTGGTGGGCGTGGCGAAGGCTCTGGCAGCCGGGTTCAAGGCGGCCACTGCGCCGCAGGCGGCGGGGAACGTCGCTCGTCTCGCGAGCATCCTCGGTTTCGCCGCGGAGGCGCCGCAGCCTTCGGCGCAGCTCGAATCCGCCTACTTCGATCGTTGACGAGTACGAGGGGGCTCGTCGCTGCGGCGGGCCCCTTCCCTCCGGGGGAACAATGCAAAAGACCTTGATTGCAGCTGCTGGAGTGGCAGTCGCCGGAATCTTCGGCGCGTGCGCGCTCGTGCTGGCTGGTCCGGTCACGCCGGTGAAGTTCGACGTTGGTCCGGTAGCTTCCCTGCTGAATCCGCACCTCTCCCAGAACTGGCAGCTCTTCGCGCCGGATCCGATCAGCGACGAACGCGGCGTGGTTGCTCGCATCCGCTGCCAAGGCACGACGACAAGATGGACCGACATCTCTTCGTCCGCCGTCGCGCGGGCCCAGTCGTCGAGGTTCTTCCCGGATCGCGAGAGCCGGATCGTCAGCAACGCACTCGTCGAGCGCTTTGCGCAGGATGACATCAGCAAGCGGCTTGAGGCGAGAGACAAGGAAGACCTCGTGCCTCCCGACGTCAGCGCACAGCGACGTGCCGAGCGGGTGCTGGCTCGCTACGCGGCGCAACGGGTCCCATGCCCGTCTGCGCGTGATCTTGATGAAGAACCGTCCGCCGTGCAGCTTCGATACGTCGTCCAACCGCTGACGCCGTGGTCGAAGCGCGGCGACAGGTCAGCTCGTGCAGAGCCCCGCATCACGGACTCCGAATGGATCCCGTTGTGATTCGGACGCTCCGTTCCCGAGTCGGCGTCATTGTCGACTGGATGGTTGACGCGCCTCGTGCAACGACTGCACTGAGCCTGCTCAGGGCAGTCGTCGGAGTGGTGTCGACGGCGTTCTACATCAGGCAGTACGCGGGGCGATCAACGTTCTTCGGCCCGGACGGTGTCTACGGGCTCGAGGGCATCCGCGACTACACGGCAGGTATCGGGACCTGGAGCCTCTACGCCGCGACGGATTCGGCGGTGTACTTCGAGGTCGTCTTCCACATAGGCCTGGTGGTCGCGGTGCTTGTCACGCTCGGTGTGGGTGGCCGTCTGGTCCTCGCTGCCCACTACGTGCTCCTCTGGTCGCTCTACATGGCGAACCCGGCGTTCATGGACGGTGGTGATGCCTTGGCCGCGACAGCAGTGCTCTTCCTCCTGCTGACCAGGTGCTACTCGGCGTTCACCATCGTCAAAGGACGTCGAAAGCGCGAGGCGGGCCCGGGCGCGTCGGTCCTGAACAACACGGGGCTCCTGCTCCTGGTGACTCAGGTGACTGTCGTCTACCTCATGGCGGGGTTGTACAAGGTGCAGGGTGAGCTCTGGCAAGACGGCACGGCGCTGTACTACATCCTCAACGTCCCAGAGTTCTTCCTCCCGGGGATCACCCCGTTGCTCGTGCAGTCCGATTGGCTGATGGTGATCGGTGCCTACGCCACTGTCCTGACATCGGTGTTCTTCCCCGTACTCGTCTTCTTCCGCGCGGGGAGGCCTGTGGCTGTCACGGCGATGCTCACATTCCACCTGGCGATTGCCTTGCTCATGGGTCTGACGTCGTTCGCCCTCGTGATGGCCGCGTACGACCTCCTCTTCATGAATGCGCACGTCGTGAGTCTCCACCGCCGAGCTCGGTCGTTGTGGGAAGGCGCAGTGGCCCGCCTTTCGGCCCGTTCTCAAGGAGGGACACGTGGCGCGGAATCCGCTTGAGAACTCCGGACACTGGCGCGCGAGTCTTCGCAGGGCCGGCGGCTGGCGAACCGTCCGCGAGCCCCGTGGGCCGTACGCCGCCGCTTCGATGCTCGAGTGGGGGAGCATCACGAAGGGGCTCGTGGGCACGACGGCTTGGCTCACGCTCGAGGTTGAGCGACCGGTCGTGCACTACCTCCCCGGTGTTCCCGACGCCGAGATGACCGTTGCTGACCTCGTCCACCACACCTCGGGTCTTCCACGGCTTCCTGCCGCGATGCGCGACCGCCTGTTCGGCGACCCGTACCGAGAGGCCGTCGGGGTTCCGCTGGAACCAGTAGTCGCAGTGCCGGTCGCACCCCGAGGGCAGTTCGAGTACTCGAACCTGGGGTACGCCCTCCTCGGCGCGGTACTCGACGAGGTGCACGGCGACTGGTTCGCCGCCGTGCGCCAGCACGTCCTCGACCCGGCGGGGATCAGCTCTGCGGCGCTCGTGCCAGCTCCAGCAGACCGGGTGGTGCCGAAGCTCTTCGGTCGTGCCATCAAGCCGTGGGCGCTCGGGGAGTCGTCGTTCGCGGCGGCGGGGGGCGTCTGGTCCACGTTCGACGATCTCTGTCGCTACGCCGACTGGGCGCTCGAACCCGGAGCTGGGCAGTCCCGCACCGTGAGCTGGCAGCGGGAAGGGGCATCGACCTGGATCAACGGAGAGGTGCGAGCGGCAGGAGCGGTCATCGCCAACGCGGCAGGGCTCACCGCGGTGGTGCACACGCTCGCGAAGGCTCCACGCGCGGCCGACGCGATCGCCACGGCGCTCATCGAGCGGGAAGTGCGGGAGACATGCAACCGCTGATGAACGCACTGATGTCCAGCGCCCGTGGCAGACGCAAGCGAGAGGGGGTCTTCGCTGCCACCGCTGCTTCCTTCCCCATCGTCATCGTGGTCGCGCTCACCAGCGCCTGGTGGGATCGGTTACCCGAACGGATCGCGACGACGTTCGGCCCGGACGGCAGCCCGAGCGGGTACGGAACACCGTTGGGAACCGCGATCCTGATCGCGGCGGTACAGGCGCTGTTCCTCGTGGCGGCGGTCGGCTCCGCTTTTGCTCAAGACCGGCGCAGAGGTCGCATCTCGTGTGCGGTCACCGCAGGGTTCGTTGCGGCTCTCGCGATGAGCTGGCTGATCATCGGGGGATTGGGGTCTTCGACGTTGAGTCCGACGGCTTGGTGGCTTCTCGCTTCGGTGCCCGTGTGGGGGTTCGTCCCGTACTGGTTGCTTTCCCCCGCGAGGGGCGGCGGAAGGTGACGCCACTGCCGGCGTGACCTGCCGGCCGGACCGCAGCCGCGCCTCCAGGCCGGATCGAGAGCCGCGCACGCGGCGGACGCAACACGAACGGCGGCCCTCCTCCTTCCGGAAGAGAGCCGCCGTGGTGTTTCGCGGCGATCAGCGGGCCGACGGGACCGCCGTGCCGACGAGCTCGGCCCGCACGATGTCTGCTCCAGCGGACAGCGCGCCGAGCTTGTCCAGCGCCGCACCCCGCGCCAGGGGCGCCATCCCGCAGTTGGAGCTGGGGATGAGCTTGTCCGCATCGACGAACTCGAGCGCCCGACGGAGCACCTCCGCGACCTCCTCCGGAGTCTCCACGGTCTCGGTCGCAACGTCGATCGCCCCGAGCATGACCTTCTTGCCGCGGATCAGCTCGACGAGCTCGAGGGGAACGTGGGAGTGGATGCACTCGAGCGACACGATGTCGATCGAGGACTGCTGCAGCAGTGGGAAGGACTGCTCGTACTGCCGCCACTCCGCTCCGAGCGTCTCCTTCCACTTGTTGTTCGCCTCGATGCCGTAGCCATAACAGATGTGCACGGCGGTCTCAGCGTGCAGGCCCTCGGCTGCGCGTTCGAGCGCGGCCACGCCCCAGTCCTGCACCTCGTCGTGGAAGACCGTGAAGGCAGGCTCGTCGAACTGGATGATGTCGACGCCGGCGTCCTGCAGTTCGCGCGCCTCTTGGTTGAGGATCGTGGCGAACTCCCACGCCAGCTTCTCGCGGCTCTTGTAGTGCTGGTCGGAGAGGGTGTCGATCATCGTCATCGGGCCGGGGAGCGCCCACTTGATCGGCCGGTCGGTCTGGGCTCGCAGGAACGCAGCGTCCTCGACGAAGACCGGCTTTCGACGGCTCACGGCGCCGACGACGGTCGGGACGGCCGCGTCGTAGCGGTCGCGGATGCGGACGGTCTCCTTGCGCTCCAGGTCGACGCCGTCCAGGTGCTCGATGAACGTCGTGACGAAGTGCTGGCGGGTCTGCTCGCCGTCGCTGACGATGTCGATGCCGCGGCGCTCCTGCTCGTGCACGGCGGAGCGCAGGGCGTCCTGCTTGCCCTCGGTCAGTGCTGCTCCTTGCAGCTCCCAGGGGGACCAGAGTCGCTCGGGCTCGGCGAGCCAGGACGGCTTCGGCAGGCTGCCGACGATCGAGGTGGGGAGGAGAGAACGCATGGGTGTGACGGTCCAGTCAGTCGAAGGGCAGAGGAAGTCAGCGCGCGAGGGCGGGGTCAGCCCACCGGGCGAGGAGTGCGTGGTGCGGCCGCACCAGGTGCTCCTCGGTCCACCGGCCCTGCGTGATCCCGAGGCGGCTGCGTTCCTCACGGTCGTACGTCACCGGGGTGGGCGTGAAGTCGGTGTGGTCGAGGGTGGGGCGGTAGGTGCTGCCGGCCGGGGTGTTCGCGGCGTAGACCTCCGGGCGGTAGATCTTCTGGAACGTCTCCATGGTGGCGATCGTGCCGATGAGCTGGAGGTCCGTGTAGTCGCCGGTCAGGTCGCCGCGCGTGTAGAACGCGAGCGGTGCAGCCGCCCCGGCGGGCTGGAAGTACCGGACCCGCATGCCCATCCGGCCGAAGTAGTCGTCGGTGAGCGAGGAGTGCTCGTGCTCGTACTCGGCGCCGAGCACCGGGTGGACGTACCCGTTCCGGCGGTAGGTCTGGCTCGTCGAGACACTGATGCACACGACGGGCTCGGCACCGAACTGCGACCCGAACACGTCGGACTCCAGGAAGCGCTGGAAGAGCGCCCCGTGCAGCTGTCCGAAGTCGGACGGCAGCGACGGCGACGACGGCAGCAGCACCGAGAAGTCGTAGTCGCGCAGGTACGACGAGAAGTTGTTGCCGAGGATCCCGCGGTGGCGCACGCCGGTGTGCTCGTCGACGATCGTGACGTCGAGCATCTCGAGCAACGGGAACTCGGCGTCCGAACCACCGTCGGAGAACTCCAGCGCCACCGAGACGATGTCGAGCTGCAGACGGTAGCGGTCGTGTGCCGCGGCCAGCTCGTTCGCTCGCCCGTCGATCATCGCCAGCGCAGCGCGGAGGTTCTGCTGACGGTGCTCGCCGCGCGCCAGGTTGGCGAAGTTCGTGGTCAGCCGGGAGCTGTCAGCGGGGGAGTAGTCCTCGTCGAACCGGGTCCGGGTGATGCTGAAGGTGAGGTCGTTCGCCATGGTCGGCAATCTGTTCGTCGAGCGCTCGCAGGCGCTGGGGAAGGGGTGCCTCGATCATGGCGGGATTCCCGGGCCATCAGGTAATACCGAGACCCTATGCACCGGTATAGCCTCGGCCTATGGCCCGTGTCTCGAACGACATCACTCTGCAGCAGCTCCGGTACTTCATCGAGGTCGCGACGGAGGGCTCGATCAGCGCAGCGGCCGACCTGCTCTACGTGTCGCAGCCGACGATGTCCGCGGCGATGAAGGACCTGGAGACGCGGATCGGGCGCCCGTTGTTCACCCGATCGGCCCGAGGCGTCGTCCTCACCGCGGACGGCGTCGAGTTCCTCGGGTACGCCCGGCAGGTCGTTGAGCAGGTCTCCCTGCTCGAGCAGCGCTACGTCGGCGGCCAGCGGTCGCGTCGGCTGCTCGGGGTGTCCGCCCAGCACTACTCGTTCGCGGTGGAGGCCTTCGTCCGGATGGTCGAAGCAGCGGCTGCGGACGAGTACGAGTTCTCGCTGCGTGAGACACGCACCTGGGACATCATCGAGGACGTCCGCACCCTGCGCAGCGAGGTGGGCATCCTCTACCGCAACGACTTCAACAAGCAGGTGCTCGGCAAGCTGCTGCGGGACGCCGGCGTCGTGTTCACACCGCTGTTCGTCGCACAGCCCCACATCTTCGTGGCCAAGCGGAACCCGCTCGCGTCACGGGAGCGTGCGACCCTCGAGGACCTCGCCGACCTGCCCCGGCTCACCTTCGACCAGGGTGCGAACAACTCCTTCTACCTGGCCGAGGAGATCCTGTCGACGATGTCGAGCAAGCGGGAGATCCGGGTGTCGGACCGGGCGACGATCTTCAACCTCATGATCGGTCTGGGCGGGTACACGATCTCGACCGGGCTGATCAGCGACGACCTCGACCCCGAGATCGTCGCCATCCCCCTCGACGTCGACGAGCGCATCGAGATCGGCTGGATCGCGCACGCCTCGGTTCCCCTCACCGTGCAGGCGCAGACGTACCTGGACGAGTTGCGTGCGGTGGTCACCAGCTACGGCGTCGAGCCGCTCGGGTAGGCAGGCGGCGGGTCCGGCGGGTCCGGCGGCTCCGGCGGCTCCGGCGATCGGCCTGGAGGCACGACACGCGTCCGTCAGGAGGCTGCGGTCTCGATCATCGCCGTCACGTGCGGCGCGCTCCACCGCAGGAGCGCGTCAGATGGCGGGTCCTCGAGGTCTTCACCCCAGATCGCGACGGCGGCGCCCGACATCGGAGCCGCGAGCAGCGACCCGGAGTCGCCGTCCCACGCCCGGAGTGACCAGTTCTCGCGGAGGTCGGCGACCGTGTACTCGCTGTCGGCCGGGTCGAGGTCGGTCGGCACCTCGTAGAGGTAGTACGAGTTGTAGTTGAGCAGGTCGATCCCGGCCTGCTGCAGGTCGACCGCACTCGCCCGTCGTGCTCGCCGTTCGCGCCGCTCGGCTGCGTCCTCGGTGTCGCCGTCGAAGCTCCAGTACGTGACGTGGATGCGCGGATCGAGTCGCCCGACCGCGACCCGATCGATCCCGTCGTTCCACGCCCAGACCTCGCGGTTGCCGACCGTGGCCGCCATCGCGTTCATCCAGGCGACGCGTTGGGCGGCGGAGACGTCGTCGCCCCATTCGTCGCCGCCGATGTGCACGGTTCGGCTGGAGGGGAAGGTCTGCTGCACCTCTGCGTACAGCTTCTTCGCCAGCGCGAGACTCTCCGGCGCCGACGTGTCTAGCTCTTTCCCGCCCGAACGGATGCGGTCGACCCACTTCGTGCCGTGTTCCGCCTCGAGCAGGGCGAAGGCGGCGGCCATGTGTCCGGGAGTGTCGATCTCCGGCACGATCGCGACGCCTCGCTTCGCCCCGTAGGCGGCGATCGAGCGTGCCTGCGCGGCGCTCAGGAACGGGCGATGGGTCACGCGGCTCGTGTACACGCCGTCGTCGAGATCAGCGTTCGCGAGGGTCTGGCCGAGCACCGTGCTCTCGATCCCGACGTTCTGGTCATCGGTGAGGTGCAGGTGCAGGAAGCGCCCACCGTCGTCGGCGAGCAGGTCGATGTACCGCTTGATCAGCGCCACGGGGTAGTAGGCGCGAGCGACGTCGAGCATCACGCCCGTCTCCGGGCGCGCGCGCTTCGTGGGCGTGCTGGTGACGGTCGCAGTCGACGTGCGGCACTGCTTCGCGGAGTACGCGCCCACGCAGGCGAGGACCGAGTACTTGCCGGCCGTGGCACGGGAGGGCGTCCCGCGGACTGCGGTGACGGAGGTGCTCGAACCAGCGGCGAGTGCCTTCACCGCGACCCGGCCGAGCGTGTACTTCTTCGTGCCGGCGGACAGGTACAGCCACGCGGAGGAAGCCGGCTTCCGCACGGCGGCGGTGTTCTTGACCTTCAGGGTGGTGCGAACGGCGGTGCCGGTCGAGGTGACGGTGGTGGTCGCGGTGACCTTCGTGACCGTCACCGCCGAGGCTGCGGTGTCCGCTGATCCTGCTGTTGTACGGATGCCGACCAGAGCTGCTGCCGACACGGCGATTGCCAGACCGACCGCGAGCGTGCGTCTGGCAGACGATCCGGGTCCCACGTGCCCCTGTTGACGCACCACGACGTTCTCCCCCTCGAACACCCGTTGCCCTCGCTGGATCAGGATGCGCGCACGATCGTATCCGCCCTTCAGGCGAGCGGACTGCCGCCCGATGGCTTTGCTCCGAGGAGCGGTTGCGCGTTCTTCGGGTTGCGATGTCCGTCATCCCAGGGGAAGCGCCCGTGAGAGTCGGGCCACACCATCTGCAGCGCAGTGAACGACCCGACGATGGCCGCCGTCACGGTCATGCCGTGAACGTCTTCCGCCTCCGTGAACAGAACGAAGCCTGACTCCGTCAGCTCTTCGGTCCGGTCGCCCGCCTGGAACGGTCCGTGCTCCTGCTGCTCGTCGACTCCGTTGCGGATGAACTGTTGCGCGACGTCTGCCGGCAGCCCTGTGATGATGAGCTCGGGCCATCCTCGGGCGGTGAGCCCGACCGTGTAGGAGAACGGTGCTTCGTCAGTATCGACGTTCGGTAGGACGTGTTGGATTCCCCAGCCGTACCGATCGACGAGTGTTCTCATGTCTGCGACGAGATCAGGGTGGGGACCGTTCACGAGGTGAGCGTACCTCGCCAGAGGCGTCTGATCGCCGATCGTGGCGCGAGCTCAGCGCGTGCGCGCAGCGAGATCGCTGTAGGCCGCCGCGTACCAGCCGACGGTGCCGTCTCCGGCGGTCGGGCCGATCGTGATCGTCGCGCTCGACGTGACCACGTACAGGTCCTCGTCGTGTCCGCAGTGGACGGAGCGTGACGTGAGTCGCTTGCCCGTCTCCGACCCGTTCGCACCGATGCGTCCGGCCCACACGGCCATCTGCACGGTTTCGTCACCCTGGCAGGTGATCGAGACGCGGATCCGCGCACGGTCTCCGGCTCCGTCGGTACCGAGGGAGAGTCGGCTGGATGAATCGTTGGTGCCGGCACCGCTGCCGAGTCCGCCAGGTTGTCCGGCCCATCGTGCCTGCACGCGCTGCATCCAGTCGGAGTGGGCCTTGTCGTTCTCCTCCGGCGTCGGGTGATCAGAACAGGCCGTGAGTGACACGAGGGCCACGACGGCGACGCCGATGATCACCGTGCTGCGTCGAAGGCCTCGGCGGGCGTGGAGGAACGGAGTGCGCATGTCGTGGCAAGTGTTCCGGAGATCGGCAGCCCACCGCATCCTCCCGTTCGTGGGACTCCGCGCTCCCTAGGAGGACCAAAAGGTGCGGGTTCGCGGCCGAACACGTCGAACACGTCGAACACACCATCCATCGCCGGTCAGGGTGACAAGGTGACCCGGCCGGACTATCGCGAAGGGCACGCTATCCGTGTGGTCAGTCGGAAGAAGCGGGCGGTAGGTCGATGGCAGGCTCCCTCGGCCGCAACCGGAGCTCGGCAGCAGCCGTGAGGTACGCGCAGTACACCTCGCCGTACCGAGCGGTCGCGCGATCCGCACGAGCGACGTCTGTCGGGCGCTCGACGTTCGTCTCGTACCCGATCGTCCGGCGCTCCGCGGCCTCGTCGATGACCGCTACCGACCACCGCCAGATGTCGGAACTCGACGCAGTCGGCGGCGCATGCTGCAGCACCTCGTCCGGTACTGGGATCACTCGCTGATCGGGGGCGGCGCTGCGGAAGAAGGCGAAGAGCATCGCGGGGACGGCGACGACGCCTCCGCCGAGGACCACGCCGATGAGTCGGGCAACGACTGGCTCGTCTCCGGGCAGCAGCGGCGGCGCGACCACGAAGCCGAACGCACCGCCTGCCATGTACCCGATCGCAAAGACCGCCACGACGGACGCTGTTGCGAGCCGGGCCTGACGGCGCACGCCAGCGGGATCGTGGAGTCGGCGCCACCGAGACGCGGTGTCGGCAGCGGGGCCGTCGCGATCGACGTACACGCGGCCGTCGGGGGCCCGGAAGAAGGGTGAGTCTGCACGCTCCGGATCGATCACGGGATTCCGTCAGCCCTGCTCATCGCCCCTGTGGCCAGCATCAGAAGTCCGCGCTCTGGTGAGTCTGACCCTTGGCCAAGGAGCATCTGGCCAGCGACCCGCGCAAGCGTGGCTCCGAACACGCAGACGAGCATCGGCGTCCACCGTGAGGTGCGTCGAGCGCAGTACTTCTGCAAGTTCACACCATCAATCTACGGCGTGACGCCCACGCCCTCCGCTGCTATGTTTGCGCGCACAACAAATCCCAGACGACGATGTCGGAGAACGCGCGATGACGCACGCACCAGATCACCGCTTCGGCGAGACGACCCTGACGATCGTCGATGCCGAAGGCAATCCCATCCCCGATGCCGACATCACCGTCGAGCAGACCCGCCATGCCTTCGCCTTCGGCAACATCGGCTTCGACTTCATCGGACTCGCCAACGGCGAAGCGACCGGCGAGGCGACCGGCGAAGCGACCGGCGAAGCCAACGCCGAAGCGCAGGACGAAGCAGGCACCGAGCACCTCGCCGACCTCTACACCGACGTCTTCAACACCGCGACGCTCCCGTTCTACTGGGGCCGCTTCGAGCCCGAGCGCGGAGCCCCGGACACCGCCAGACTCCTGACGACGGCGCAGTGGTTCCGCGACCGCGGCATCGCCCTCAAGGGTCACCCGCTCGTCTGGCACACCGTGCAGCCCGACTGGCTGCTGGGGCTCCCGCTGGACGAGGTCGAGCGGCTCCAGCGCGAGCGCATCCGCCGCGAGGTCTCCGCCTTCGCTGGCACGATCGACACCTGGGACGCCATCAACGAGGTCGTCATCATGCCGGTGTTCGACAACGGCGACAACGCGATCACCCCGCTCGCCCGCGCCAAGGGCCGCATCCCGATGATCCGGATGGCCTTCGAGGAGGCCCGCGCCGCCAATCCACACGCCACCCTGCTGCTCAACGACTTCGACCTGTCGAGTGCGTACGAGTGCCTGATCGAGGGCGTGCTCGAAGCCGGCGTGCAGATCGACGCCATCGGACTGCAGACCCACATGCACCAGGGCTACTGGGGCGAGGACACGATGCTCGCGATGGTCGACCGGTTCGCCCGCTACGGCCTGCCGCTGCACCTGACCGAGACCTCGCTCGTCTCCGGTGACCTCATGCCCGCGCACATCGTCGACCTCAACGACCACCAGGTCGCTTCGTGGCCGTCGACGCCCGAGGGTGAGGCTCGCCAGGCCGACGACATCGAACGGCACTACCGGAGCCTGGTCGGCCACCCTTCCGTCGAGGCGATCACCTACTGGGGCATCACCGACGCCGGCGCCTGGCTCGGCGCCCCGATCGGACTCGTCCGCGCCGACGGCACCCCGAAGCCGTCCTACGACGCGCTCCGCCGCCTGGTCAAGGAGGAGTGGTGGCTCGGCCCGACGGTGCTCCGCACCGACGACCGCGGTCGGGTGCAGGTCCGCGGCTTCCGCGGCGACTACCGGGTCGACGTGCGCGGCACGTCGTCCGCCCCGTTCACCGTCACCGACGTGCCCACGCAGGTGCAGATCGTCGCGTGACCACCTGACGGACTGGAGGCCCGGTGCGGCCCCGCCCCGCGCCTCCAGTCCGTCAGCGGCGGACCTGGCTGTGGGGGTGCTCATGGCTCTGATCGGGGTGGTGCGCTTTGCTGGGAGAGACCAGCGGACCGTCCGCGGCACCGTGAGGGGTGGACTTGATGCGCCTGAGCAGACCGCACGGACGGCTCCTGCTCGTGCAGCGCTCGGTCCTCGTGACCGCCGTGCTGGCGTCGGGGCTCGCGCTGATGACCGGGTGCAGTTCGCCCCGCCTGCCGCCGTCGTCCGCAACCGCCGTCGAGGTGACGAAGGTGTACCTGGCTGCGGCGAAGGCGCAGCGGTGTGACGTGACGAAGGCGTTGACGCTCGACAGCACGTGGGCGTGGTGCCGGAACCCGACGCTGCGGAAGTACACCGTCGCGGACAAGGCGGAATCGGTGCCGTTCAACCCTGGCCACACGACGGAGTCCTGCGTCGACACCACGGTGACGAGTCGAGCGTCGGAGGAGTCGGAGCCGATGAACGGGACCCGCACGTGGAGCTTCTGCTTCACGAAGACGGCGTCCGGATGGCGCCTCGCGGACCAGGGACAGGGCTAGGGCGTGCCCTCCTGAGGCGACCGGAAGGGCCAATCTTCAGCGTGGGTGTACGGCACCGCGATGACCTGGAGGTACGGGCCGACCATCTCGAGCAGTGCGACGGCGTCGGTGCTGAACCACGCCCGGGCCCCCGCGTCCGCCGTCACCTGGTCGCGCGTCCTGCGGCCACCACACCCCAAAAGGCTCCGCCGACGAGGATCGCGGCGCACGCGACGAACGCGGGGATGTCGTCGGCGCGTCCGAGTGCGATGTAGACCAGGCTCACTGCAACCGTCGCGCCGCCGGCGATGCTCGTCGGGACGATCGCTGCTCGGTGGCCGATGATCCAGCTCTCGTCGCTGCGCATGGTCGCCCGGGTACGGATGCCCACGAGCCCGTTCCTGCCGATGGTGCCCCGCGCCGGCAGGACGACGAAGACGATGGTCAGGACGGCGGCTGCCATCTCGATCGCGATCACGTGATCTCCTTCTGGGTCGGTCATCACGCTCGCGTGTGGCTGAGATCGGAGCGCGTCAGACCAAACCTGCCGGTATCCGGTGAAATACGCAAGGGCAGCAGGGCCCGTCACCGCCGCACGTACCGGTGCTCCGGCCGCCCCGCAGCCCCGTACCGCAACTGCATCGCCACGGTCCCGTCCGCCGTGAGCTGCGCCAGGTACCGCTGCGCCGTCGCCCGCGAGACCCCGATCGCCGCAGCCACCTCGGCGGCGGATCGTTCCTCACCGGCGACGAGCTGCTCGAGCACCAGCGCCGCCGTGGCCGCCCGGGACGGTGACGCCCCACCGCTGTCGCCGGCGTGCAGGATCCGGAACGCCCGCTCGACGGCCTCTTGATCGAGGGTCGAGCGTTCGTCGAGCACGTTCCGCGACCGCGCGTACGCCTGCAGTCGTTCGGCCAGCACCCCGGCTGCGAAGGGCTTGATCAGGTAGGCGAGTGCCCCGCTCCGCATCGCCCGCCGCACGGTGCCCGAGTCCGAGGCGGCACTCAGCACGAAGGCATCGGTGTCGATCGACCGCAGCAGCTCGAGCCCGCTGCCGTCGGGAAGGTAGACATCGACGAGCACCAGGTCCACGGTCCCGCTCGACAGCGCGGAGCGGGCGGACGCGAGGGTCCCGACGGGTTCGAGCGCCCGGAACCCCGGTACCTCGTCGACCTGCCGCCGGTGCAGGTCGGCGACGTGGAAGTCGTCGTCGACCACCAACACGCTGAACACGGAACTCACGACACCACTCCTTCCAGTCGGGCGCAGAAGACCGCGCCGTGGTCGCCGCCGCCGGGGGAGGCGAGCCACACGTCGCCACCGTGCCGCCGGGCGATCTCCCGCGACAACGGCAGCCCGATCCCGAGCCCGTGCACCTGCGAGACGTCCTCCGACGCAGGAGCAGCCGCCGGCCCGCGCACGAACAGCGAGTCCGCGGCATCGTCCGGCACCCCCGGCCCGGAGTCCATCACCGACAGGTGCAGGGTCGCGCCGTCGTCGAGCACCTCGACCTCCACCCACGGGGATCCGCCGTCGCGCGTTCGCTCGTCGCCGCCGAGCGCCGCCGAGACCGCGTTGTCGACCAGGTTGCCGAGCACGGTCGTCACGTCGCCCGGCTCGGTGATCGTCCCCTGCACGAGCGTCTCCGCCCCGATCCGCAGCAGCACCCCGCGCTCGGCGGCCTCGACGCCCTTCGCCCCGAGGAACGCCTGCAGGTACGGCTCGGTCAGCCGGTCGGCGTGCTGCACCGGGTAGCGCAGCGGCCCCCGCTCCTGCACGTCCGCCAGGTACGCGCGCGCCCGGGCGGTCTCGCCGATGTCGAGCAGCCCCGAGATCGCGTGCAGCCGGTTCGCGAACTCGTGGCGCTGCGCGCGGAGCGCCGTGCTCATCGCCCCGACGGCGTCGAGTCGCCGGGTCAGGGCCTCGACGTCGGTGCGGTCGCGCAGGACGGCGACCCGGCCCAGGTCGCGTCCGTCGCGGAACACCGTGCGGACGTCGACGAGCAGCACCCGGTGCCCGGCGACGATCGTGGCGCTCGCCGGAGCCGCGGTGGTCACGTCGAGCATCGACCCGAGCGGCGCGGGCAGGTCGAGCGGTGCCACCGGACGGCCGACCGGGTCGGCCAGCCCGAGCAGTCGCACGGCTTCGAGGTTGCAGACGGTGACAATCCCCGACGGACCGATCGCGATGACGCCTTCACCGACGCCGCCGAGCACGGCCTGCTGGTTCTGCACGAGCGTCACGAGCTCCTCCGGCTGCAGTCCGAGCGTCAGCCGCACCAGCCTGCGTCGGATCAGCACCGAGGCGATCACCGCGAGCAGGACCGCCGCCAGCCCGGCACCGATCACCGGCATGCTGTCCTCGACCAGGGTGTCGTAGACGCGTGCCCGGTTGAACCCGACGCTCACCTCGCCGACGACCGCGGACTGCCGGGAGGCCCGGCTCGTCTCAGCCCCGCCGGCTAGTGGCGCGGAGACGGGCACCTTCGCCCGCGCCGACTCACCGAGCGTGCCGCGCGCCCAGGACACGGTCTCGCGGCCCGCGAGTGCGGCGTCGGGGGAGGTGCTCACCATCTCGCCGATCCGGTCGGTGTCGGGGTGGGCCAGCCGGATGCCCCGGTCGTCGGTGACAACGACGAAGAGTGCCCCGGTCCGGCGCTGGGCAGCGAGTGCCGCTCGCTGGACGGGCCCGTCGGCGAGGGCCGCGGGGTCGAGGTCGGTGCCGTCGACGCTGAGCCGGGCGACCGCGGCCCGGACGTCGGACTGCGCGGCGACGCTCTGTGCGATCGCGAGTGCGGTCCCCTCGGCAGCGCGCTCGAGCCGGGTGACCTCGATCCGGACGAACACGGCGCTGGTCAGGGCGACGACGGCGACGACCACGGCGAGCTGCAGCACGAGCACCTCGGTGGCGAAGCGGAGCCTGGGGCGCCGTGAACGGTCGTCGGTCACGACCCCAGCGTACGGAGGGCGAGCCGACCTGCCTGCGCACAATGCGCAGAAAGCGGTCAACGCGCGATGGTGCGCCAATGTGCAGAAGCGCGCCGCGCCTCCAGGCCGGGTCGTAGCGTGCCCGGACTGCCAGACACGGACGAAGGAGTCCTGATGCTCGTCATCCTCGGGTACGCGATGGTCCTGACCTTCATGGTCCTGATCATGACCAAGCGCATGTCGCCCATGCTCGCGCTGATCATCGTGCCCACCGTGTTCGGGCTGTTCGCGGGGGCGGGTCTGGGGCTCGGCGACATGGTGACCGAGGCGATCGGCACGCTGGCACCGACGGCCGCGCTCCTGATGTTCGCGATCATGTACTTCGGGCTGATGATCGACGTCGGCCTGTTCGACCCGCTCGTCCGGTTCATCCTGCGGGTGACCGGCAACGACCCGGCGAAGATCGTGCTCGGGACGGCTCTGCTGGCCGGTGCGGTGTCGCTCGACGGGGACGGCTCGACGACGTTCATCGTGGTCACGGCGGCGATGCTGCCGATCTACCTGAAGCTCGGCATGAGCCCGGTCGTGATGACGTGTGTGGCGGGTCTGACGAACGGCACGCTCAACATCGTGCCGTGGGGCGGTCCCACCGCCCGTGCCGCCGCTGCGCTGAAGATCGACCCGACGGACATCTTCGTGCCCCTCGTGCCGTCGCTCGTGGTGGGGCTGCTGCTGTGCTTCACGTTCGCGTGGACGATGGGCCTGCGGGAGCGGAAGCGCCTCGGGCTGATCGAGTTCACCGAGGCCTCGCGGGGTGCGCGGGTGCCGGAGCGGGCGAACGCCCGGGCCGGTTCACGGGTGCTCGCGGCGGTGGGTGGGACCGGCGGCGGGATGTTCACGAGCCCCACGGTCGCGCTCGGACTGCGCGGCGGGAAGGCCGACGGTCGGCGTGCGGACGGCGATGGCGTGGACGGCGCGGGTTCGGGGGACGAGGGCGGCACGGGGACCGGCACCATGGCCGAGACGATGCTCGACCCGAACCGTCCGACCCTGCGGCCGAAGCGGATCTGGTTCAACCTGGCGCTGACCGTCGCGGTGATGGTGGCGCTCGTGCTGGGGCTCCTGCCGCTGCACTTCGTGTTCATGATCGGCACGGCGATCGCCCTGCTCGTGAACTTCCCGCAGCTCAAGCAGCAGACCGCACAGATCGTCGCGCACGCCCCGAGCATCGTCGGTGTCGTGTCGATGGTGTTCGCCGCCGGGGTGCTGATCGGGGTGCTCGACGGCACCGGGATGGTCGCGGCGATGGCCGACTGGCTCGTCGCGGTGATCCCGGACTCGATGGGCCCGTACCTGGCGGGCATCACCGGTGTGCTGAGCATGCCGCTGACGTTCTTCATGAGCAACGACGCGTTCTACTTCGGGATCCTGCCGGTGCTGTCCGAGAGCGCCGCGGCGTACGGGATCACGCCGGCCGAGATGGCGCGGGCCTCGGTCGTCGGGCAGCCGGTGCACATGCAGAGCCCGCTGGTCCCCGCGATCCTGCTGCTGGTGTCGCTGGCCAACGTGAACCTCGGCGACCACCACCGGAAGGTGCTGTGGCGTGCCGCCGTGGTCGCGATGGCGATGCTCGTGGTGGCGATCGTGGTGCGGGTCATCCCGTTCGGATGAACCGACCGCCGGTGCCGACCCGGCGCGCGCCGGACCGGTGCGCGCCTGACCGGACGGTGCCGGCTCAGGCGGCGTCGAGCTCCCGCGTCAGGGCTGCGACGAAGTCGTCGATGTCCTGCTCCGAGGTGTCGTACGCGCACATCCACCGCACCTCGTTGCGGCTGGCGTCCCAGTCGTAGAACCGGAAGTGCTTCCGCAGCCGGTCGGCCACCCCGGCGGGCAGGGTCGCGAAGACGCCGTTCGCCTGGGTCTGCTGGCTGAAGCCGACGCCCCGGATGCTGCCGTCGGCGATACCGGCCTCCAGTGCACCGCGCAGCCGGGCGGCCATGGCGTTGGCGTGCCCGGCGGAGCGCAGGTACAGGTCGTCGCTGAGCAGGGCGATGAGCTGGGCGGAGACGAATCGCATCTTCGACGAGAGCTGCATGTTCATCTTGCGCAGGTAGTGCAACCCCTCGGACGCCGAGGGGTTCAGCACGACGATCGCCTCGCCGTAGAGCATGCCGTTCTTCGTGCCGCCGAAGCTCAGCACGTCGACACCGGCGTCGGTGGTGAAGTCGCGCAGGGGCACCCCGAGGGACGCCGCGGCGTTGGAGATGCGGGCGCCGTCCATGTGCAGCTTCATGCCGAGGGAGTGGACGTGGTCGGCGATCGTCCTGACCTCGTCCACCGTGTACGCGGTGCCGAGCTCGGTGGTCTGCGTGATCGACACGACGAGCGGCTGTGCGCGGTGCTCGTCGCCCCAGCCCCAGGCCTCGCGGTCGATGAGCTCGGGCGTCAGCTTGCCGTCGGGTGCCTCGACCGGCAGGAGCTTGATCCCGGCGACGCGCTCGGGCGCACCGGCTTCGTCGGTGTGGATGTGCGCGGTCGCGGTGCACACGACCGCTCCCCACCGCGGCAGCATCGACTGCAGCCCGACGACGTTCGCGCCGGTGCCGTTGAACACCGGGAACGCCTCGGCCTGCGACCCGAAGTGCTCGCGGATCACCTCGTTGAGACGTGCGGTGTAGACGTCCTCGCCGTAGGCGATCTGGTGGCCGTCGTTGGCCGCTGCGATGGCGGCGAGGATCTCGGGGTGGACGCCGGCGTAGTTGTCCGAGGCGAAGCCCCGCAGGTCCAGGTCGTGCAGTCGGAGGGTCACGCGTTCATCCTAGGTTCGAGGGATCGGCCGCCGTGAGCGGGATGCGGGCACCGTTGACCTCGGCCGGTGGGGTGTCCCAGAGCCGGACGACCTCGGTGCCGAGCCGCTCCTCGAGGCCGGACAGTGCACCGACGACGAACACGGCGGCCGCGGCGGTCTCGGGTGCCTCCTTCCGGAACCCCTGCGCGACGGCCCGGACCCAGGCGTCGGACGCAGCCTTCGCCGCCGCGTAGTTCGCGGCACCGGCGGTGGGGGAGTCGACCGCGGTGGACGACACGAACGCGAGCCGCCCGGCACGGGACGCCACCAGGTCGTCGTGGAAGACCCGGGTCGTGTTCCGCAGGGTCCGGAAGGCGCGGTCGAAGAAGTCCCAGTCCGCGTCGGACTGGCCGACGATGCTGCCACCGCCGCGCCACCCGCCGACCAGGTGGACCAGTCCATCGACGCGGCCGGCGTCCGCGTGGACGTCGTCGGCCAACGCGGTGACCGCAGCGAGGTCCGACAGGTCGCACGTCCGCGTCGTGACGCCCGGGACGGACGCGCGCAGGGCCTCCAGGGCGTCGGGTCTGGTGCCGACCGCGACGACGGCCGCACCGGCGGCGGTGAGTGCGCGCGCGACGGCTGCGCCGCTGGCGCTGGTCGCACCGGCGATCAGCACCAGGCGACCGGCCACCGAGCCGTCGGTCACGCGGCGGCCTCGCCGACGAGCTCGGCGTCCGTGGTGCCGGTGATGCCGGCCGTGGACGCGATGACGGTCGCCATCTTCTTGTCGAGGGCCTCGTAGAACATCGACAGCGGGAACTCGTCGTCGAGCACCGCATCGGTGTAGCCGCGCGGCGGTCCGGCGAGCGTCTCGTCGGGCAGTCCACGCGCCCACTTCGACGCCGGGTGCGGCGTGAGCGTGCGGGTCAGCATCTCGTACGCGGCGAGCCAGTGCGCCGACTTCGGCCGGTCGATCGAGCGCCGGTAGAGCTCGTTGATCTCGTCGCTCAGGGCGATGATCACGTCCGGCACCTCGGGCCAGTCGATCGTCAGCTGCGTGTCCGTCCAGTGCAGGACGCCGTGCTGGTGCATCCAGGCGAACAGCAGCTGGCCGCCCAGTCCGTCGTAGTTGCGGATGCGGCTGCCGGTGATCGCGAAGCGGAAGATGCGGTCGAAGACGACCGCGTACTGCACCAGGCGCGCGTGGTCGCGGATGGCGCGCTGCGCGTCCTGGAGGCCCGTGCCGGGTCCGGCGGACAGCTCGCGTTCCAGACGCACGGACTCCCGGAACGCGGTCAGGTCGCAGCGGAGCTCCTCGAGCGAGTAGAGGAAGAACGGCATCCGCTGCTTGATCATGAACGGGTCGAAGGGCAGGTCCCCGCGCATGTGCGAGCGGTCGTGGATGATGTCCCACATCACGAAGACCCGCTCGGTCAGCTGCTGGTCGTCGAGCATCGCAGCGGCCTCGGCCGGCAGCTCGAGCTTGGTGACGTCGGCGGCGGCACGGACGACCCGGCGGTAGCGGGCGGCCTCGCGGTCCTGGAAGATCGCGCCCCACGTGAAGGCGGGGATCGAGCGCATCGCGACGGTCTCGGGGAACAGCACCGCCGAGTTCGTGTCGTAGCCCGGGGTGAAGTCGACGAACCGCAGTGCGACGAACAACGCGTTGCCGTGGTCGCCGGCCTCGAGCTCGGCGATGAACTCCGGCCAGATGACCTCGACCAGGACGGCCTCGACGAAGCGCGAGGTGCTGCCGTTCTGGGTGACCATCGGGAACACGACCAGGTGGCCGAGCCCGTCGACGCGGTGCTGCTGCGGCTGGAACGCGGTGAGGGAGTCGAGGAAGTCGGGAACCCCGAAGCCCTGCTCCTGCCAGCGTGCGAAGTCGAGCTGCAGCACCTGCAGGAACGCGGCGTCGTGCGGGAAGTGCGGTGCCAGCTCGGCGACGGCCGGCACGATCACCGCGACGTGACCGGCGGCAGCGGCGTGGTCGGACGGTTCGGGGACGGAGCCGTCCCGCGTCTGCAGGTCCTGCAGGGCGACGACTGCACGCTTGAGCCGGAGCCAGGCGGGGTGGGCGGCGATCTCGCGCACGGACAGGTGGTCCTCGACGACCTCGGGCTCTCCGACGATGGCGTCCTGCGAGATCTTCTGGGCGAACTGGGACATGTCGAACCTCCCGTCATCGGGGTCGGCCGCGGATCTGCGGACGAGTGGTGCGCGTTACCGGATCGTCTCGAGCCTAGGGAAGTTCGGGGGACGCAAAGTTGCCCATCTGCGGTGGAATCGTGCGTCGTCGTGGTGCTCGCGCGGGGATCCGACTGCTGTGCGCACGGAACCGTCGCCGGTCCTGCGTGGGCGGTCAGCGTGGTCGGAGTCAGCGGCGCCGGGCGGGTCACCCGGAGCTGTTGTCTCCACGGGCCTCCGAGTCGATGCGCTCACGCTTGGTGACGGCATCGATCGCTTCGCTCACCGTCGAGTCCGGATGCGTCTCACGCCAACTCCGCACCTTTGCCGGGTCTGGTGCGCACCCCGTGGGGATCGGGGTACTCCCGACGATGCTCGGAGCGAAGGCGGCGTACGTGATCGTCGCGAGCGCGGCCAAACACGCGTAGAGCAGATCGAGCGAGAGCCAGGCGCCGACCGTCGACACGATCCCGAAGAGGACGATGAAGGCCGGCGCCCGACGCCTCATCGGAAGCACCCTCGCTTCACTGCCGCGATGCCGAGGAGCTCAGCCCCCAGCGCAGCCGCAGCCCCGCCGAGGGCCCGGATCTTCTCCCAGCTGAAGGACGCGCCCCACATGATCCGGACTGCCTTCGTGACGCCGCCGAGCGAGTTGATCAAACGTTTGATCTTCAAGATCTTCGCGACAGGGAATGCCGTTGAGGCGATCACGAGCGCGATCGCTCCCGTGCACTCGAGGATGCTCGCACGAGTCGCTCGCTGGACCAGCGGGTTGCCAGCTGCCCATTCCTCGTACGCGGTCTGGCCCTGGAGGAGGACGGCTTCCGGAACGCTCTCGATCAGCGCAAGCCCGCGTTCGACGTCGGCGGCCTGGAGATCGAGGTCCTCGACGATCGAGGTGACCGAAGCCGCAGGTGCTCCCGTGGCAGCGTGAGCTGGCGGAGCGGCGAACGTGGACGCGCACAACCCGGTTGTCAACAGCCCGACAATTGCGATCTTGCTCGTGGAGACGGTGAACGACGTCATTGGGTGCCCTCCCGATCGACGTCCTTCGCCGATCGGAGACCAATCTGCCGCTATCCGGTGAAATGTGCAACAACAAGTTTGATACTTGAGCCCGGAAGCTCGAGCCTCGTTCCCCTGGGTGTTCACCCAGTGCCGGGAGGGGAGCGCGTGAGTGTGAGGAAATATTGGTTCCGGGAACGAACCACCTTCCGATCTGGGGTTCTGTGGCGCATCGGGCTTGTGCCCCGATCGCTGTACCCCGGACTGCTCCGTCCGCCCCCGAACGGAGGGTGTGGCCACCACACGAAGCTTGCGATCCGCTCAGGAAACCCGTCTGTTCACTTCTGAGCCGTTTCCTGGACGCCGGCTGAGGGGCCTTCGTTGGTCGAGCGACTGCCAATGTGATGCCCGCCGGAACGGGAGCGCAGCATCCCCCGGCGCACCCGACCTGCTGCCCCGGATTCCGAAGGATGCCGTTGTCCACAGATTCGCCCCGCCTGCTCACGGTCGTGCGGGACCCATCGGACGTCAGGTTCCGGAACATCGCCCGTGCCGGCGGTGTCACCGTCCTCGCGATCATGTTGCTCGTCGGGCTGTTCCTGGCGGTCCGGGCCGCCGAGGCACTGCGCGTCGCCGGGTTCGGGTTCCTCACCACGCAGGCCTGGGACCCCGACGCGCACCGGTTCGGCATCGCCGCCGTGCTGGTCGGCACGGTCCTGATCGCCGCCGTCGCGATCGCGTTCGCCCTGCCGCTCTCGCTCGGCACCGCGCTGTACATCACCGAGTACGCACCCCTGCGGATCCGCAAGGCGTTCATCGGGCTCGTCGACCTGATGGCCGCGATCCCGAGCGTCGTGTACGGGCTCTGGGGCTTCTTCTTCCTGCAGTCGCAGATCACGCCGGTGTCGCGGTGGATCTCACAGTGGTTCGGCTGGATCCCGCTCTTCTCGGTGTCGGGCGTCGACCTCGACGACCCGCTCGCGTCCCCGACCGCGTACACGGCCTCGACGTTCATCGCGGGCATCGTCGTCGGGCTGATGATCACGCCGATCGTCACCTCGATCATGCGCGAGGTGTTCTCGCAGGCCCCGCTCGGTGAGCGTGAGGGGGCGCTCGCGCTCGGGTCGACGCGGTGGGGGATGATCCGCTCGGTCGTGCTGCCGTTCGGCCGGGGCGGCATCATCGGCGGGACGATGCTCGGTCTGGGCCGGGCGCTGGGCGAGACCATCGCCGTCTACATGATCATCTCGCCGGTGTTCGTCATCCAGCCGCACATCCTGCAGGCCGGGGCGAGCTCGGTCTCCTCGCTGATCGCCCTGCGGTACGGCGACGCGACACCCTTCGGCATGTCGGCGCTCATGGCAGCGGGTCTGACGCTGTTCCTGATGACGCTGTGCATCAACTTCGCCGCGTCCGCCGTGGTCGCCCGATCGCGTTCGGGAGCGAGCAGCTAGCCATGACCGACACCACCCAGGCGCCGTCGGGCGTCACGTCACCCCTGCCCACCGTCCCCCTGTCGACGCCCGTCCCGGCCAGCCCGGTGACGGTGTCGACGCCCTCGGGATCCGGCTCCGGCACGGTCCTGCCGCGGCTCGAGCGGGAGTCCGAGCCGGCCCGTGGGCCCGAGGAGCGCCGGTTCAGCGGCACCCGGATCAGCGACGTGCTCTGCGTCGTCGGTGCCGCGGTCGCCTCGGTCTCGGTCACGTCGATCGTGTTCACCGAACTCGCGCCGGTCTCCGGCCCGATCGCCTTCGCGGCCGTCGCCTACGTGATGTTCCTGGTGTTCTACGCGCTCCTCGTCGCCACCAACGAGAGCGCGGCCGTGGTCCGTGACCGGGTCGTCTCCGCCGCGGTGCACTCACTGGCGTTCGTCGTGGTGGCCACACTGGTGTTCGTCGTCTCGTTCAGCGTGATCCGGGCCACGAAGGCGCTGCCGCACTGGAACTTCTACACGCAGGACATGGCGCTCACCGGGCCGCTCGACCCGATGACCTCCGGCGGGGTGCTGCACGCCATCGCGGGGTCGCTCATCCAGATCTCGATCGCGCTCGTGATCACCGTGCCGCTCGGCGTGACCACGGCGCTGTTCCTGACCGAGGTGCCCGGACCCTTCGCCCGGTTCGTCCGCACCATCGTCGAGGCGATGACCGCGCTGCCCTCGATCGTCGCGGGGCTCTTCATCTACGCGAGCGTCATCGTCGGGCTCGGCTTCGACAAGTCCGGGTTCGCGGCGTCCCTGGCGATCAGCGTGATGATGCTGCCGATCATGATCCGGTCCGCCGACGTCGTGCTCCGCCTGGTGCCGTCGACGCTGAAGGAGGCGTCGATCGGGCTCGGCGCCGGTCAGTGGCAGACGGTGTGGCGGGTCGTGCTGCCGACGTCCCGCTCCGGCCTGGTGACCGCGATCATCCTCGCCACCGCGCGCGGCATCGGCGAGACGAGCCCGGTGCTGCTGACCGCCGGCTTCGCGCCCGACCTGAACCTCGACCCGACCAGCGGTCCGATGATCTCGCTGCCCCTGGCGATCTTCGAGTTCGTCAAGTCGCCCGAACCGAACATGATCGCCCGCGGCTTCGGCGCGGCCGCGGTCCTGATGTTCCTCGTGCTGGTGCTCTTCGTGATCGCCCGCGTGATCGGGTCGCAGACCGTCGCCACCCGTGAGCGCCGCAACGACCGCTTCCGGGCGCTCGGTCGCCTGGTCCTGCGCGGTGTCGCCGTCGCCGAACCGGTCTGGCGCCCCGTCGGCCGTTTCGTCCGCAGGCACGCCCGCCGCTACGTCCACCCGTTCCCCGCCGACGCCTCCCAGAAGGACCCCTCGTGAGACCCCGCAGAACACGCCTGATGGGCGCGGTCCTGGCCGCCGCCGCACTGGCCCTGTCGATCCTCCCCGCCACCGCGGCCGACGCGGGCGAGTCCTACGTGCCCATCTCGGGCGCCGGCTCGTCGTGGAGCTCCGTCGCGATCCAGCAGTGGGCCGTGAACGTGCAGCAGTACGGGATGAAGGTCCGGTACGCCAGCACCGGGTCCTCCGACGGCCGCAACCAGTTCAAGGCGGGCACGGTCGACTTCGCCGTCTCCGAGATCCCGTACGGCATCAAGGACGGTGGGGTCACCGACGTCCCGCCGACGGTCGGCTACGCGTACATGCCGATCGTCGCCGGTGGCACGTCGTTCATGTACAACCTCAGCGCCGGTGGCAAGCAGATCACCAACCTGCGGCTGTCCGGCCCGGTGCTCGCGGGCATCTTCACCGGCAAGATCACGAGCTGGGACGACCCGAAGGTCAAGGCCGACAACCCCGGGCTCGACCTGCCGAAGCGCCGCGTCGTGCCGGTCGTTCGGTCCGACGGGTCCGGGTCGACCGCGCAGTTCACCACCTGGATGAGCAAGAAGTACCCGTCCGAGTGGAACGCGTACTGCAAGCAGGCGGGCCGGCCGCTACCGTGCGGCATCACGTCGAACTACCCGACGGTCGCGGGCAAGGGGTTCATCGCCCAGCCGAACTCGCAGGGCGTGTCCGGCTACGTCGCCCAGAAGGCCAACGTCGGCACGATCACGTACGTCGAGTACTCCTACGCGTTGAAGACCGGCTACCCGGTGGCGAAGGTGCTGAACAAGGCCGGTTACTACGTCGAACCGACCGCCTCGAACGTCGCGGTGGGCCTGCTCGGGGCGAAGATCAACCAGGACAAGCGGTCGTCGTCGTACCTGACGCAGATCCTCGACGGCGTCTACGACAACCCCGACGCCCGCACCTACCCACTGTCGTCGTACTCCTACATGGTGGTGCCGACGACCACGGACGCGAGCCTGACCCCGGCGAAGGGCAAGACCCTCGGGGCGTTCGACTACTACTTCCTGTGCGAGGGGCAGCAGCAGGCCGAGGTGCTCGGCTACTCGCCACTGCCGATCAACCTGGTGCAGGCCGGACTCGACCAGGTGCGGCGCATCCCCGGTGTCGAGGCGAAGAAGATCGACATTCGGAAGTGCAACAACCCGACGTTCTCCGCCGACGGCAAGAACACCCTCGCCGTCAAGGCACCGCACCCGCCCGCGTGCGACAAGCTCGGCGCGACCCAGTGCAACACGGGCACCGGCGGGGCGAAGGGCACCACGACGCCGACCCAGAGCGGTGGCGCGTCCGGTGGTGGCGCGGGCGGTTCCGGTGGCGGTACCGGGGCGGCCGGGGGCTCCGGCTCGGGCTCGGGCGGTTCGGGGACCGGTGCGAAGGGCGGCGGGTCCGGGGGGTCCGGTTCCGGCGGCTCGGGCGGATCCGGTTCGGGATCCGGGAGCGCGTCGACGGAGCTCTCCGGCGGCAGCACCGGCAGCGGTGGCACCGGCGCGGTGCCCGCACTGAACAACGGCTCGCCCGTGCAGTGCGACGCTGACAGCGGTGTGTGCCAGAACGTGGCCGCCCTGCCGGTCGAGGTCGACGCGGCCGACGGTTGGACGCAGACCCGCACCCTGATGCTCTGCGCCGTGGCCGCACTGCTGGGCGTGGTCCTGCTGCCCCCGCTGATCGGCGTGCTCGTGTCCCGACGGAGGACCCAGAAGTGAAGAACCAGCACCTCGTCCGACTCGGTTCCGCGGCCCTCGTCTTCGGCGCCGTCACCTCGACCATCGCCGGTTCGTTGCTCGTCGCCACGATCCCGGCGTCGGCCACCGCGCCGTCGGCCACGCCATCGTCCGCGGTGACCAAGTCGTGGGTCGACGCGCAGGCCGCCCTCGGCCCGGGGGGATCGACCACCACGTCCGACCCCGACGCGGCCGACTTCTCGAAGATGTCCTTCACGGTCAGCCAGACCCGCGAGCTCACCGACCAGGGCGTCACGGTGAGCTGGACCGGTGCGAAGCCGACCTCGCCGAGTGAGTACGCCACCGACTACGTCCAGGTCATGCAGTGCTGGGGCGACGAGGCGGCCGGACCGTCCCCCGAACAGTGCCAGTGGGGCGCTCCGTCGTCGACCATCGCGGCCCTGACCGGCGTCGGCGCCGCCAAGCGCGACCTGGTGAACGGGGACGACCCGCTGCAGGACCCGACCCTGACCGGACCGGACGCGAACCCCGACCTGCTGCTCGACCCGCCCGTCGAGAACCCGTTCCTCCGCGCCTACCGCGTGCCCTTCCGGTCGGTCGACGGAACCTTGTCGAAGAGCACGACGGAGCTGTCGAAGCAGTTCGACGCGACGACGACGAACGAGGTCACGGCCGCGCGCACCGCGAGCGACGGCACCGGCCAGGTCACCTTCGAGACCCAGTCGGGGCTCGAGGCGCCGCAGCTCGGCTGCGGGCAGGACCGGGTGGCTGCCGGAAGGACGACGCCGCGGGACTGCTGGCTCGTGATCGTGCCGCGCGGCAGCCACAACCTCGACGGCGGCACCGCGGGGTCGACCGCCGCCGGTCGTGTCACCGGCTCGCCCCTGTCGGCATCGGCCTGGCGCAACCGCGTCGTGTTCCCCCTCGGGTTCCAGTCCGTGGCCCAGGCCTGCCCGATCGGCAACGCGGAGCAGCGCCTGGTCGGCTCGGAGCCCGCCACCGAGGCGGTCACCGCCTGGCAGCCCGCACTGTGCGGACTCGGCACCACCTACGGCTACTCGCAGATCGGCGACGAGGAGGCACAGCACCAGATCGTCTCGACGACCGGTGGGGCATCGCGCCTCGCCCTGGTGAACACCCCGCTCGACCCCGCGACCGCCCCGGACACGACCATCCGGTACGCCCCCGTGGCGCAGTCGGCGATCGTGATCGGTTTCTCGATCGACTACCGGCTGTACCCGGACGCCCCCGCCAAGGCGCGGAACGGGCTGCAGGCGCAGGAGCTCACCCTCGACGCACGGCTCGTCGCGAAGCTGCTCACGCAGTCGTACCAGGCGGACGTGCCCGGCCGTGGCAAGGGCGACCCCACCGTGGCGGCGAACGCCTCGAGCATCGTGACGGACCCGGAGTTCCTCGCGCTCAACCCGACCTTCGTCGGCTCGAAGAGCGACACCGCCCCGGCCGGACTGATGGTCGCGCTCGGGGACACGAACGCGAACGCCCGGGTCTGGGCGTGGCTGCGGGCGGACCCCGTCGCGGCGGCGTTCCTCGACGGGCGCCCGGACGAGTGGGGTATGCGGATCAACCCCGCCTACCGCCCGCTGTCACTGGCGACCGACACGACGATCGACAGCTTCCCGAAGGCCGACCTGACCATCGCGAAGGGCGGCGACCCGGACGAGACCGGCTACGGCACCCTGGACATGCGCCCGTACATGAACGACATGCACGAGGGCGCCTACCGGACGCTCAAGGCGGACCCCAACCAGAAGGACTCCTGGAACCCGTTCGGGCAGCCGAAGGGCTACACCTCGCTCGGCGCCCAGGTGCCGGGGAGCCGGTTCCTGCTGTCGATCACCGACACGGCCTCGGCCGCCCGGTACGCGCTCCCCACCGCGAAGCTCGTGAACGCCGCCGGCGAGGCCGTCGCTCCGACCACCGAGGCGATCACGAAGGGCATCGCGACCATGCGGCCGTCGACCGTGCCGGGCGTCGTCGTGGCCGACCCCGCGAACCGTGACGCGGCGGCCTACCCGCTGGCCATGCTCAGCTACGCGGCCGTGAACGTCTGCGCCTCGAGCCCGGCGGAGCGTTCGGACTACGCCACCTTCATCCGGTACGCGAGCGGTGCCGGTCAGGTACCGGGGGAGAAGCAGGGTGAGCTCCCCGCCGGCTACGTCCCGCTGTCGAGCAGCATGCGGGCAGCGGCCGGGCAGGTCGCCGCCGGGCTGACCGACGCCCGGACGGTCGCTGCGGCGTGCCCGAAGCCGCCGGCGGCTTCGGCTCCGACCGAGCCGACGGCGTCCGGCACCGACGGGGCGGTCCCTCCGCCCACCGACACGACGGAGACCGTCACCGATCCCGTCACCGACCCGGGGACGTCGACCGACACCCTGCCGGACGCGACCGTCGACCCGGTGGCCGACGCCGCGCCTCCCGTGTCGACCAACGACGTCGACGAGGCGTCCGGACCGACCCAACGCACCCACGACCAGCCGCTCGCGGCGACCCGCCTGGGTCTCGCCGCGGCGCTCGGAGCCGGTCTGCCGGCGCTCGGCGTGGGGCCGTTCCTGATCCGCCGTGGCCGGAGGCTGGCGATGCTGGCCGCCGCCCACGTGTGACCGAGTTCCACCCACGACCGCTGCCACCTGGGCAGCGTCGAACCCACGAAAGGAAACACCAGCCATGAAGGTCAACACCTTCTGCAAGTCGGCAGTCACGTTCGGTGCAGCCGCGCTGATCGTCGGTGCCCTCTCCGTGCCGGCGGCCCAGGCCGACCCCGCGGGGAACGCGTTCGGCAAGCTCGTCGGCCTCGGCTCGGACACGACCCAGGACGTCATGAACGGCGTCGCCGCAGCGGTCGGGGGGAACCAGATCGCCTCGTACGACGCGACGAACGCCGGCCCCACCGTCGTCACCCGCTCCGGCGGAGCGGCCATCCCGCGCGTCTCCGGCTCCGGTGCCGGCCGTGACGAGCTGCTCGTCTCCGTCGGTGCGGTCGCAAACAAGTCGGGCGTCGCCCTGGCCGACGGCACGAGCACGACGATCGACGAGTCCGTCGTCGGCCAGCTCGACTTCGCCCGTTCGTCGAGCGGCCCCGCCGCCAAGGACCAGTCGGCCGACGGCGTCCTGGCGTACGTGCCGTTCGCCCGCGACGCGGTCGACGTCGCCTACGCGCCGGGCAGCCCGCTGGCGAAGGTGCCCTTCTTCATCGGGGACGGGACGCAGGCGAAGACGGCCCCGACGCTCTGGAACGTCTACCGCGGTGACGTGTCCTACGCGTACTTCAACGCGGACGGCACCTACAACTCCGTGGGCGGCAGCGCGACGGGTCCGGACGGCACCAAGGCGTCCAAGATCCAGCCGCTCCTGCCCAAGTTCGGTTCGGGCACCCGCAGCTACTTCCTCGGCCAGCTCGGTCTGACCGACGCCTCGGGCTTCACGAGCACGAACTCCTTCGTCTCCGACACCTCGGCCGGCAAGCCGATCGAGGAGCACGACGGCACCGCAGTCGTCGCGGCCGACACCGGCTCGACGCTCGCGATCGCCCCGTTCTCGGTCAGCCAGTGGGTGGCGCAGGCCAACGGCGTCGGCGGGGTCACCGACCGTCGCCACGGCGTGACGCTCGCCGACCTCGGCAAGACCGCCGGCAGCCAGACCGCGGCGACCACCGGCAGCGGCAAGGCCTACGCGACCAACCCGGCGTACGCCGGCTTCGTCCGTGACGTCTACAACATCGTCCCGTCGCGCCTGGCGGACGACCCGTCCAGCGCGATCGCGAAGGCGTTCGTCGGCAAGGACTCGCTCGTCTGCAAGCAGACCGCGACCATCGCCGCCTACGGGTTCCTGCCGGAGCCGGCGACCAACGCCGCCACCACCTGCGGCTACGCCCAGCTGCGTGCCTTCCCCGCGTCGCTGAGCACCACCGCCCTGTCGATCCCCGCGAAGGCCGTCGCGGGCAAGCCCGTCAGCGCCACCGTCTCCGTCGACTCGTTCGGCACCGGCGGCGGCACGGTCCGGTTCCTGAACGGCTCCACCGTCGTCGGGACCGGCACCATCGCCAAGGGCGCGAAGAGCGTCACCGCCCCGGTGACCCTGCCCAGCGGCACGGCCTCGGTCAACGCGCTGTTCATCCCGGCGCTCGCCGGCGTCGCGTCGAGCACCTCGGCGGCGTCCACGGTCACCGTCTCGGCCGCGACCGGCGTCACGATGACGGTCCCGCGTCTGACGGTCGGCAAGACCGCCAAGGTCACCACGACGATCACGGGCGGGAACGCCACGGGCGGCACCGTCACGATCGGGAACGGCACGGAGACCGTCGGCACCGCCAAGGTCGCCGCCGGGGCCACCACCGCCTCGGTCTCGTTCGTCCCGAAGCGCGCCTCGTACAGCCTCGTCGCCACCTACACCCCGGCCACGGCCGGCGGGACGGTCGCCACGAGCGCCGTGTCGACGGTGAAGGTCGCCAAGGGTGCGCCGACCGTGAAGGCCGGCAAGGTCAAGTCGGTCTCCGCCAAGTCCCACGCCAAGGTCACCGTTGCCGTGAGCGGCACCGGCGTGGTCCCGACCGGCAAGGTCACCGTCAAGGAGGGCAGCAAGACGCTCGCCTCGGTGTCGCTGTCGAAGACCGGGCGCGGCACCGTCTCGCTCCCGCGTCTCAAGGCCGGCACGCACAAGCTGACCGTCGTCTACGGCGGCGACTCCCTCTGGAACACCGCGCGGACCTCGTCCTCGGTGAAGATCACCCGCTAGTCCCCCCCCGCCCGGCCGGTCCGCGAGGACCGGCCGGGCGGGGGGGGACTAGCGGGTGATCTTC
>NZ_QKTA01000018.1:0-83213 GCF_003234395.1 Curtobacterium sp. MCLR17_051 | reverse complement strand
TGTGTATAAGAGACAGGGGCTGGGTGGGGCTCGCGCTGCCTGGTCGAATCGGGCGTACCGGGTGATCTCGGGCGTACCGGGTCGGAACTTCTGACCAGGTACGCCCGTTTCCACATTCCATCGCGGGCGTTCTGGGAAGGAACGCCCGCTCGTGTTCGCCGTCTCGCGCTACGCTTCGCTCGTCGTTGTGAGAAGGGGGAGCGCGATGGTGCTCAGTTGGTCCGCGTTCAGTGAGCTCGAGGGGCCGGGGGAGTCGGGGATGCCCGACCTGTTCGGCGGCTGGTTCGGCATCGCCTTCGGGGTCGTCGCGGCGCTGATGATCCTCACGACCCTGACGATCGTCATCCTCACGCTCTACCGGGGCAAGCGGATGGCCGACCGTGGTCAGAACCCGCTCACCATGCAGGAGGACATCGCGTACCAGGCGATGCAGAGCCGCACGTTCGCACCGGACAAGCCACTCGAACAGCGGCTCGCCGAACTCGACGACCTGCACGCCCGCGGCGTGATCTCCGACGAGGAGCACCGCAGCGCCCGAGCCGAAGCGCTGCGTGGACGATGATGGCCTCCGAAGAAGTGCAGAACCCCCTGATCCCGCCGGTCTACGACCTCGTCTGGACCCTGCTGATGGCACTCATCGTCATCGCGGTCATCGTCGCCGTGTGCATCGCGGTCGGCCGCAGCCGGCGCCCGCACGGTGCCCGTCGGAGCTCGCCGGAGCAGCGGCTCCTCGAACTCGACGAGCTGCACGCCCGCGGGGTCATCACCGACGACGAGCGTCGAGCCGCGCGGGCCGAGGCCCTGCGCGGTTAGCCTGGTCGGGTGCTGCTGCCGACGGACCTGCTCGGGGTGTGGGACCTGCACCGCACCGTGCACGACCACCGCGCCGGTGCCACGGGGACCGTCACCGGGACGACCACCCTGACGCGGGTCGGTGACGACGAGGTGCGCTGGGACGAGTCGGGCGTGATGACCTTCGACGGTCGGACGACGCCCGTGTCCCGGACCCTCGTCCTGCGGCGGACGAGTACCGGCGGCTGGACCGTGCACTTCTCCGACGGTCGGGTGTTCCACGACTGGGTCTGGGGCACGAGCGTCGCCCACGCCTGCACCCCGGACGACTACACGGGTGCCTTCGACGGCGACGAAGACCGCTGGACGGTGCGGTGGGAAGCGCGCGGCCCGGCGAAGGACTACCGGCTGGACAGCGTCCTCACCCGACCCCGGTCGTGACCCTGGGTCGGCGGTCACCGCCAGACTGGGGGCATGGCACGCTCCTCCGGCACCGACGCCCCGCGCATCACCCTGACCGAACCCACGAACCTCGAGGACTGGGTGCCAGCACCCGGTGACGTCCTGACGGGTGACCGCATCGAGGGCAAGCGCATCGACGTCCTCGGCCTGGCCGGCGAGCGACTGCCCGACCTGGAGATCGAGGAGTGCGTCATCGACACGTTCCGGGGCGACGACGCGGACTTCCGTGGGCTCCGGGTCCGTGACTCGATCATCGACTCGCTCGACGCCCCGATCCTGCGGGCGTCGAGCAGCTCGTGGCGCGAGGTCCGGGTCTCCGGCGGGCGCGTCGGCTCGGCGGAGCTGTACGACTCCGGGCTGAACGGCGTGGAGTTCGTCGGCATGAAGTTCGGGTTCGTGAACCTGCGCGGCTCGACGATCACCGACGTGGTGTTCCGTGACTGCGTCATCGACGAGCTCGACATCGCCGACGCGAAGCTGCTGCGGGTGTCGTTCGACGGCAGCAGCATCCGCGCCGCCGAGGGGTCGAACACCCGCATCGACCACGTGGACCTGCGCGGAGCGGACCTCGATCGGGTCGAGCGGCTCGAGGGGTTCCGCGGGGCCACGATCGGGGCCGACCAGTTGTACACACTCGCGCCGCTGCTGGCTGCACAGGCCGGCTACCGCGTCGACTGACGGCTCCCTCGCGCCGTGCGAGGTGTGCCCACGAGTCGTGCGAGGTTCCGCACTCGGTGCGACCACGCGGACCTCACACCGAGTACGGAACCTCGCACCGGATGTCAGAAGCCCGCGTGGCGCGTCGCGTCAGCCGACGCCCGCGCCGACCCCGGCCAGCGCCACCGCCAGGTCGGCCTGCACCAGGTCGCCGTGCACCGCCGCACCCGTCTGGGTGCCGGCCGCCGCCGACGCGATGACCGTCGCCATCGGGGCCGTCACGTTGCCGGCTGCGTAGACCCCGCGCACGGCGGTCTGCCCGGCGGCGTCCACGGTCAGCGCGGTTGCGAACCGGTGGTCGCCCATGAACTGGTCGGTGGCGTCGAGGCCGAGCCCGGACAGGAACGCCACCCGCGCTTCGGGCCGGCTCGCCGTGGCCAGGGCATCGAGCTCGACGAACGACCCGTCGGTGAGCCGGACCGCGGTCAGCCGGTCACCCTCGGAGACCACGGCGGCGACAGCGCCCTCGACGACCGAGATGCCACGGGCCGCCAAACCGGCCAGGGCGGTGTCGTCCATCAGGGCCGGCTCGGTCAGGAACACGATCACCCGATCGCTCAGCGCCCGGAACATGAGCGCGTGGTGTGCGCCGTTCGGCGTCGTGACGAGGACCCCGATCCGCTGGTCGCGGATCTCCCACCCGTGGCAGAACGGGCAGTGCACGACCCCGCGCCCCCACTGCTCGGCCAGGCCCGGGACCTCCGGCAGGACGTCCACGGCGCCGGAGGCGACGACCAGCCTGCGCGCCGTGACGACCGCGCCGGAGTCCAGCGTGACCGAGAAGCCGACCGGGTCGTGACCGTCACCGGTCGTGGCGGACGTGGCCACGATCCTCCCGGCGGTGACCTGGACACCGTAGGCGGCGACCTCGTCGCGACCGATGCGGAGCAGCTCGGCGGGCGCGACGCCCTCGTGGCCGAGGTAGTTGTGCGCGCCGGCCGCCGGGGCGTTGCGGGGCTCGCCGGAGTCGACGACGAGCACCGAGCGCCGCGAACGGCCGAGGATGAGGGCGGCGGAGAGGCCGGCGGCCGAGCCGCCGATGACGATGACGTCGAAGTGTTCAGGCATGCGCTGATCATGCGGCGGATCGAGCGAGAACAGCAACGAAGTTTGCCGGTGTGGCAACATGGCCGCCATGGGACACGGCAACCAGGACGCGACCACACCGCGCACGACGGCCGAGGTCGTCGACGGGGTCGGCCCCCGCCTGCGCGCGCTGCGTGCCCACCGCGACGTCACGCTCGCCGCGCTGTCCGAGCAGACGGGGGTCTCGGTGAGCACCCTGTCGCGACTCGAGTCGGGCCAGCGGAAGCCCACGCTGGAACTGCTGCTGCCCCTCGCGCGGGCGTACCAGGTGCCCCTCGACGACCTGGTCGGCGCACCGCAGACCGGCGACCCGCGCGTGCACATGAAGCCCGAGGTGCACGGCGGCCGCGTCGTCGTGCCGCTGACGAAGCGGACCGGCGGGGTGCGCTCCTTCAAGCAGCTGTTCCCGCCGAACACCCCGGGTGGGGAGCCGTCGCTCAAGACGCACGAGGGCTACGAGTGGCTCTACGTGCTGTCCGGACGGCTCCGGTTGGTGCTGGGGGAGCACGACCTCGACCTCGGACCCGGTGAGGTCGCCGAGTTCGACACCCACACCCCGCACTGGATGGGCAACGTGACCGACTCCGTCACCGAGGTGCTGTGCCTGTACGGGCCGCAGGGTGAGCGGGCGCACGTGCGGTCTCGACCCGCCCGGTGACCCCCTGCGTCAGTCCGTGAAGACGTTCGCCACGACGTCGTCGAGCAGATCGCTCGTCTCGATGTTCGACTGCTGGATGTGGATGCCGAGGTCACCCCGCGTGTAGTACGTGTCGCCGTCCGTGACCGGGTACTGCGAGTTCTTCGAGACCTTCTGGCACAGGTACCCGTCGGACTCGTCGCCGCAGTCGTAGCCCTTCGCCGAGAGCTGCTCGAGCGCGTCGCGGGCTGCGGTCGGGTCGACGGCGTCCACCGCGATGGACAGGTACGAGATGTCGGCCTGCGGCTCCCGCCACACGCAGTACAGGCGCTTGCCGTCGCCCTGCAGCGCCGGGGTGAACGAGCTCTTCGGGATCGCGATCGGGTCGCCGACGACCGACGGGTCGTTGAGCGGTGCCGATGCGAACGCCTTGTCCCACTTGCCAGGGGTGATCAGGTCGGTGCAGCTGGCCGGGACGGTGACGGTCTCGTCGCTCGGGGCCCCGGTGTCGGTGGGGCTCGGAGCGGTCGTGGTGTCGGTGGGGCTCGGTGCCGTCGTCGGGTCGGCTGCGGTGGTCACGCTGTCGCTCGCCGGTCCGGCCGGTCCGGCCTGTGCGCAGCCGGTCAGGGCGAGGCCCGCCGCCAGCAGGGCAGCGAGCGTGATCGTGTGGCGCATGGTTCCCCTTCGTCCGGTCTCGTCAGGTCGTGACCGTCGCTCACGAACGTACCGACCGAGGGCCGCGGTGGCTGAGACCGTCACCGATTCGTTGTCCCCCGACCCCGTCGGTCAGCGGCTGCGCCACCACCGCCGCGACCGCGACTGCGATCGCAGCCGTCGCGCCCACCGGCGCACCGGGTTCGCCCGCCGGCCGTTCACGCGGAACGTGTGGAAGGCGCGTCGCGTCCGCACCCAGACGGACGGGAGGCCCGCCAACGGTCGTGCGGACACCTGCACGGTGAGCACGGGGTCGGCCACCACCCGCCAGGCCGGGTCGAGCTGCATGCTCAGGTCGACGTCGTCGTGCACCTCGGCGTCGTCGCGGTGCGCTCGCCCACCGACCGCGGCCCAGGTCGACCGGCGCATCGCCATGGCGGACCCGAACAGCGGCGGACGCCCGAGCGCGCTCCACATCAGGACGAAGTACGGGCCCATGTACACGGCGTTCCACAGTCGGCGCGCCACGGCGCCACCGTTCCGCGGCCGGCCCGGACCGGTGACCGCGACGACCTCGGGGTCGGCGAGCAGCCGGACCGCGTCGGCGATCCACGACGGCGGTGGGACGGAGTCGGCGTCGAGCCGCACGACGACGTCGCCGGACGCCCGGTCGTAGCCGCGCGCCGAGGCCCGGGCGATCCCGCGCACCGGCTCCGTGAGCACGACCGCGCCAGCATCCCGGGCGATCGCCGCGCTGTCGTCAGAGCTGCCGTTGTCGACCACGACGACCTCGTCGGCCGGCCGGGTCTGAGCTGCGAGGGCGGCGAGGCACCGGCGCAGGTGCACGGCGTCGTCCCGCACGGGGATGACGACCGAGACACGGGGCATCCGTCGATCCAACCGGCTTCCACCTGTGCGGATTGCCGGACCGCGTTTCCCGGCATTCCTGGGTCCTGGCCCAGAGGGCAGCGCGCACGTTCGATGGCGAAACGCCCCCGGTGCACGCCGGGGACGACGACAACCGGAAGGCCGACCATGACCACGAACCCACCCGGGAACGACTCCGGGACGCCCATCCACGACCGCACCGCAGCCTCCGAGGGGCACGAGGTCGCCCCCGGCGTGACCGTGCCGTCGTACGCCAGCGGTACCCCCGCCGCGCGACCCACCGACCCCGGTGCGCCCCAGACCTACGACCCGTACGGCGACAGCGCCGCCGAGGTGCCGTTCGACGCGCCCCTCGACGCCGTCCCGGCCGACGAGCAGCTCCCCGCCGTCCCGTCCGCGGCATCCGCCGGCAGCGTTGGTGGCTCCGGCAGCACCGGCAGCGCCAGCGGCTCCGGTAGTGACTCGGGCAGCGGCTCCGGCAAGGCCGACGCGGCCAAGGGTGCCGCGCAGGACGTCGCCGGCGACGCCAAGGACAAGGCCGCGAACGTCGCGGGCACCGCCAAGGAGCAGGCGTCGAAGGTCGCCTCCGAGGTGACCGACCACGCCAAGCAGCTCTACGGCCAGGCGTCCGAGAACCTCAAGCAGCAGGCCGGCGAGCAGCAGCAGCGCGCTGCCGGCGGACTCCGCTCCCTCGGCGAGCAGCTCGGTCGCATGGCCGAGAACGACGACGAGCAGGGCGTCGCCTCGAAGGTCGTCCGCGACCTGTCGGGCCGCGCGACCTCGGCCGCCGGGTTCCTCGAGAACCGCGACCCGGGCTCGCTGCTCGACGAGGTGAAGACCTTCGCCGCGAAGCGCCCCGGCACCTTCATCGCGATCGCCGCCGGTGCTGGCCTGCTCGCCGGACGCCTGACCAAGGCGCTCGCGACCGAGGTCAAGCACGAGAAGGAGGCCGGCGACGGCACCACCGGATCGGGGAGTGGCGTATGAGCCAGTCCGTCCCCGGCGCGACACCCCTGGGCGAACCGACGCCCGAGGAGCGCGCTGCGACCACACCGCTCGGTGAGCTGCTGTCCGACGTGTCGCGTGACCTCTCCAGTCTGTTCCGGCAGGAGGTCGCCCTCGCGAAGGCCGAGCTGACCGACTCCGCGAAGAAGGCCGGCAAGGCGGGCGGGATGTTCGGCGGCGCCGGACTCACCGCCGTGTTCGCCCTGCTGTTCCTGTCGATCGCAGCGTGGTGGGGCCTCGGTTACCTGATCGGCAACGCCTGGTCCGCCCTGATCATCGCGGTCGTCTACGCGATCGTCGCCGCGATCCTGGCCGTCCGCGGGCGCAAGGAGATCAAGGAGATCAAGGGCGCCCCGCAGACGGTCGAGACCGCCAAGGAAGTCCCCGAGACACTCAAGCCCAACACCGGGAGGAAGCCATGAGCACCCCAGACGAGATCCGCGCCGACATCGAGCGCACCCGCGGCGAACTCGGCTCCGACGTCGACGCCCTCGCCGACAAGGTCAGCCCGTCGTCCATCGCCCACCGCCAGAGCGAGAAGGTGAAGGGCCGGTTCCAGGACGTCCGTGAGTCCGTGATGGGCGCGGCCCAGTCGGCTCGCTCGAGCGCCTCCGGTTCCGCCTCGGGCGCGACCGGCCAGGCGAAGGACGTCGCGCAGAAGGGCGTCGAGAAGGCGAAGGGCAACCCGCTGGCCGTCGGCCTCATCGCCTTCGGTGCCGGTTGGCTGGTGTCGTCGCTCCTGCCGACCACCGAGAAGGAAGAAGAGCTCGCCGGTGAGCTGAAGGACAAGGCTGCACCGCTCGTCGACGAGGTCAAGGAGCAGGCGAAGGACGTCGGCTCGCAGCTCGGCGACGTGGCGAAGGAGCACGCGCAGGACCTCAAGGGGACCGCGCAGGACGCCGCGCAGGCGGTCAAGGGCGAGGCGCAGGGGGCCGCGTCCGACGTCAAGGACAACGCGCAGGGTGCGGCGGACGACGTCCGCAGCAGCTGAGCGGAACCCCGTGATGGACAGGAGGCGCGGTGCCAGCTGGCACCGCGCCTCCTGTCCGTGAAGCGGTAGCGTTCCGGGCATGGACCCGATCGACGAGCTCGCTGCGGAGCTCCGACAGTCCATCGGCCGGGTGGTGCGTGCCGCACGACGTGAGGCGGACGCGCTGCCGGCCACGCACACCACCACCCTCGGGTTCCTGCACCGCGAGGGCCCGATGACGATCGCGGAACTCGCGCGCCGCCGCGGGGTGAAGCACCAGGGGCAGTCCCGCACGGTCGGCGAACTGGCCGAACTCGGGTACGTCGACCGGACGGCGTCGGACACCGACCGCCGAGCGTCGGTCATCCGGATCACGGACGCCGGCCGGGCCGCGCTGCAGCGCGACATGGACGCCCGCACGGACTGGCTGGCCGACGCGATCCGCGAGGAGACCGACGCCGAGGAGCGTGCGCTGCTGCGCCGACTGCCCGAGCTGTTCGAGCGGGTCGCACGCCGGGCCGACTGAACGACCCCTCACCTTCAGGCCAGCCGCAGAAGTACAACACGGCTGTACAGTTGTGCGCATGGAGTTGACGAAGTACAACCACGCCACCGTCGTCCTCGAGCAGGACGGCGTCACCCTCGTCATCGACCCCGGGGTGTTCACGCCCGAGGCCATCGACCTCGTCCGCGGCGCCGCGGGCGTCCTCGTCACGCACGACCACCCCGACCACTTCGACATCGACGCCCTGCGTGCGGGGCTCGCGGCGAACCCGGACCTCGTCGTCCGCGGTCCGGAGACCGTCGTCGAGCAGCTCGGCGAACACCACGGGCGGGTCGCAGCGGTGCACGTCGGCGACACGATCACCGTCGGACCGTTCTCCGTCCGGGTCTTCGGCGAGCAGCACGCGGTCATCCACCCCGACATCCCGTCCACCGCGAACGTCGGCTACCTGGTGGACGACGCGGTGTTCCACCCGGGCGACGCGTACCTCGAGCCCGGCGTCCCGGTGCCGACCCTGCTGCTGCCGACGAGCGGGCCGTGGACGAACACCGCCCAGGCCGTCGACTACGTGCGCGCCGTGGCGCCCGAGCGAGCGGTGCAGATCCACGAGGCGATGCTGAGCGAGCTCGGCCAGCAGTCCGCCGCGCGCTTCCTCGGTCCGGACGGTCTCGGGCCGGTGCCCGTCCTGATCCTGCCTGCGGGGGAGACGATCACCGTCTGACGGACGCGGGTGGCCCCCTGGGAGGCGATCCGGGCCTCCCGAGCAGCATGGTGGGATGGCCGACGCACCCACGACAGCAGTCCTCTTCGACATCGACGGCACCCTCGCCGACTCGAACTACGCGCACATCGACGCGTGGTGGCGGGCGTTCCTGGCGGCGGGGGAGTCCGTCGACGCCTGGCGGATCCACCGTGCGATCGGGATGGACTCGGCGAAGCTGCTCGAGACGCTGCTGCCGGACGCGTCCCAGGAGACCCGCGACACCGCGAAGCAGTTCCACACCGCCTACTACGCCGAGCAGATGCCGCGGCTCCGGCTGCTGCCGGGTGCGCGCGAACTCCTGCAGGCCGTCGCCGAGGCCGGGCACGCCGTGGTCCTGGCGACCAGTGCGCCCGAGCACGAACTCGCCCGCCTGCGCGACCTGCTCGACGCGGGCGAGTGGGTCACCGCCGAGACCAGCTCCGAGGACGTCGAGCAGGCGAAGCCGGACCCCGGCATCATCCGGGTCGCGCTCGACAAGGCCGGGGTCTCCGCCGACGACGCCGTGATGGTCGGGGATGCCATGTGGGACGTCGAGTCCGCCGGCAAGGTGGGGGTACCGTGCGTCGGCGTCATGACCGGCGGCATCGGCGGCGACGAGCTCCGCGGTGCCGGGGCGGCAGAGGTGTACGACGACGCGGCGGCCGTCCTCGCGGCGTTCCGCGCCGGCGAGGGCCCGATCGCGGCACTCGGCCAGCGCGCCTGACGGGCGGTGCCGGTCGCGCCTGACGGGCGGCGCCGATCGCGCCCGACGGGCGCCTCGGTTTCCGCGTCGTCGGTCGCCCGTGCCAGGATCGACGTTCGTGATCACGATCGAACGCGTGTCCTGGGATGACCCCCGCAGCGTGGTGCTCCGCGCCCGCATGGACGACGAGATGCACGAGCGCTACGGGTCGGCGAACGCCGGCGAGGACCCGGCGGTCACCGCCGAGCGGGGTCGTGCGCTGAGCGTCGACCCGTCGACCGTCGTCACGTCGATCCTGGCCGTCGACGAGTCCGGCGAGCCGGTCGGTCACATCGCCGTCCGGCGCCTGGGTGACGAGGTCGAACTGAAGCGCCTCATCGTGCTGGCCTCCGCGCGTGGCAAGGGTGCGGCCACCGCACTGCTCGACGAGTGCGAGCGCGTCGGACGTGAACTCGGCACCCCGCGGCTCATCCTGCAGACCGGCGACAAGCAGCCCGACGCCGTGGCGCTCTACCGCAAGACCGGCTGGGACCAGATCGACGTCTACGAGCCCTATGCCGCGACGATGCCGTGGTCGTTCTGCTTCGAGAAGACGCTCTAACTCGATCCGATCCGGATTGCACTTTCAACACGAGAGTGCAATTCTTGCTCGGTGAGCACCACCGAACGCACCCGCGCGCTGCGTCGACGCATGATCGTCGAGGCACGTCGGGCGACGGTCGAACACGGGCTGCACGGGTTCACGATCGAGCAGCTCTGCGAGACCGTCGGGGTGTCGCGCCGCACGTTCTTCAACCACTTCGGGTCGAAGGACGACGCCGTGCTCGGCATCGAGCTCAACGCCGACGTCGAGGCGATCGACGCCTACGCCGCGGGCGGGATCGTCCCCGGCGAACTGGACCCCCTCGGGTCGATCGTCGCGCTGGCGATCGACCAGTTCCACCGGGTCGGCATCGCCCGCGCCGACGAGGCCCTGGTCCGCCGGGTGTTCGAGCGGGAGCCGGCACTCGTCGCACGGTTCCTGTCGGCGACCGACGTTCAGCTCGCCCGGATCACCGTGGCCCTGCGGCGACGGTTCGGGTGGGACGACCCCGCCGACCGCCGACCGCGCCTGGTCACCGAGGCCGCGGCCGCCTTGATGAAGGCCGCCGCGACCGAGTACTTCGACGACGCGTTCGACGAGGCCACGGGGCCGACGTTCGACGAGCTGCTCACCGAGAACCTCCGCCTGCTCAGGGCGGTCACCACGACCGAACGGGAACACACCACATGAGCGCCACCGCGCCGGGCACCACCAAGCGTGCCCGCCCAGGCTCCGACGGCCCGCTGCTCCTGACGCAGCGTCGCATCTGGATCATCTTCTCCGCCCTGATCGCGGGGATGCTGCTCTCCAGCCTCGACCAGACCATCGTCTCCACCGCGATGCCGACCATCGTCGGCGAACTCGGCGGCGTCGCGCACCAGGCCTGGCTGACGACGGGGTACCTGCTCGCCTCCACCATCGTGATGCCCGTCTACGGCAAGTTCGGCGACGTCCTCGGCCGACGCAACCTGTTCCTCATCGCGATCGCGCTGTTCACCATCGCGTCGGCCGGGTGTGCGTTCGCCACGGACTTCACGCAGCTCGTGGCGTTCCGCGCCATGCAGGGGCTCGGCGGCGGTGGCCTGATGATCCTGTCGCAGGCGATCATCGCGGACATCGTCCCGGCCTCGCAGCGCGGCAAGTACCTCGGCCCGCTCGGTGCGATCTTCGGCCTGTCCGCCATCGGTGGCCCGCTGCTCGGTGGCTTCTTCGTGGACCACCTCACCTGGAACTGGGCGTTCTACATCAACATCCCGGTCGGCATCGCGGCGTTCTTCGTGGCGTGGTTCGCGCTGACCCTGCCGAACAAGAAGGCGACGAAGCGCATCGACGTCCTCGGCGTGCTGTTCATGTCCGCCGCGACCACGTGCCTGGTGTTCTTCTCGGAGTTCGGCGGCAGCAAGGACCACGGCTGGGACGCCCCCGAGACCTGGGCCTGGTTCGCCGGTCTCGTCGTCTCGGCAGCGCTCCTGGTGTTCGTCGAGTCCCGTGCGCAGGACCCGGTGCTCCCGCTGTCGTTCTTCCGCAACCGCACCTTCCTGCTGGCGACCGGCATCGGCCTCGTGCTCGGCATCGGCATGTTCGCCGCGATCGGCTTCGTCCCGACGTTCCTGCAGATGGCCTCGGGTACCTCGGCTGCGGTCTCCGGCCTGCTGATGCTGCCGATGATGGCCGGCCTGATCGGCACCTCGATCGCCTCGGGCGTCCTGATCACCAAGACCGGGCGCTACCGGATGTTCCCGATCGTCGGCACGGTCCTGGTGGCCATCGCGATGCTCGCGATGACCCAGCTGGCGGCGGACACCCCGATCTGGCTCATCTGCGCGTACCTGTTCGTCTTCGGTGCGGGGCTCGGCCTGATCATGCAGGTGGTCGTCCTCGTCGCGCAGAACGCCGTGCCTGCCGAGCAGGTCGGGACCGCCACGTCGACGAACAACTACTTCCGCGAGGTCGGCGCCTCCCTCGGCACGGCCGTCTTCGGCGCGCTCTTCACCGCGCGGCTCACGACGTCGCTGACCGACGTGTTCCGCGGTGCCGGTGGGTCGGCGACCGACGCGGCGTCCTCGGCGGGGAGCATCGACCCGTCGACCGTCGCGGGCTTGCCGCCGGCGGTGCAGGACGGCGTCGTGAACGCCTACGCCGACTCGCTCGCACCGGTGTTCTGGTACCTCCTGCCGTTCATCGCGGTGGCGTTCCTGCTCGCGCTCTTCCTGCCGCAGATCACGCTCTCCGACACGGCCGGCATGGTCGCCCGTGGCGAGGCCGTCGGCGGCGACGAGGCCGACGAGCTCGAGCGCGCGCAGCGTGCTGCGCGCGCGGAGCACGCGGCGGCGGAGCCGACGGACCGCACGCAGCAGTAGCCCGCCTCGCGAAAGCGACAGATCTGCGCGGAATGTCCGCGGACATCTGTCGCTTTCGCGGTCCTGCCGGCCGGTGGGCGGCGAGATCTGTCGCCATGGCGGGGTGGTCGCGCCCGTCGCTCCCTGGAGGCGCGGTGCGGGCTGGCACCGGGCCTCCCGTCCGGCGCGTCCGCGCCCACGGCGCGTGGCCAGCCCGCCTCCTTCGCGAAAGCGACAGTTCTCCGCGGAACATCCGCGTCGAACTGTCGCTTTCGCGGACCTGCCGCCTCGGACGTGCGAGATGTGTCGCTTTCGCGGGCCCGGCTCGGGCGCCGGCGCGGCGCGCTACGCGCCGGTGCTCGCGCGCGGCACGAGCCGCGTCGGCAAGGCAGCGGGCTCGGCGGCCGTGCCGTCGAGCGTCGCGAGGAGCCGCAGTGCCGCAGCGCGACCGAGGTCGGCGCCGGGCAGCGCCACGCTCGTCAGGGCCGGCGCGGTGACCGACGACGACGGCAGGTCGTCGAAGCCCGCGACCGCGAGTGCGCCGGGGACGGCGATGCCGAGCGCACCGGCGACCCGCAGGACTCCGTAGGCCAGGGTGTCGGCTGCCGCGACGACGGCGGTGACGTCGTCGTCCTGCCAGGCCTCGATGACGTGCTCGGTGGCCGAGGCCGCGGCCTCCACGGTGAGGTCGGCGCGGGCGGTGACCTCGGAGACCGTGATGCCGGCGTCCGCGCAGGCCTGCTCGAACAGTTCGCGGCGCACGCCGAACGTCGCCGCCCACGAGGTGCCGTCGAGGTATCCCACGTGCCGGTGCCCCTGGTCGTGCAGGTGGGCGACGAGGTCGTGCACGCCGGTGGAGAGGTCGTAGTTGACGGCCTCGGGCCCACCGGGGGCGTCGAGCAGCACCACGGGGACGCTCGCCGACATCGGCTCGTCGGCGGCCGGTGCGTCGACCAGGATGCCGGCCGGCCGGAGCCGTTCGAAGCGCCGGACGTCGGCCGCGACCGGCTGTGCACCCCGCTCGGTGACGGAGAGCACGAGCTGGAACCGGTCGCCCAGGGTGTCGCGGACGCCACGGATGACCTCGGCGAAGAACGGGTTCGACAGGTCGGGGGCGATGAACACGACGAGGTCGCCGCTGCCGCGGGCCAACGAGCTGGCGGCGTGGTCGACGACGTAGCCGAGGTCGTCCACGGCGTCGCGGACCCGTGCGGCGATGGTGGCGGAGACCCGCCCGCGGTCCTTGCCGTTCACGACGAGGGAGACCGTGGCGATGCTCGTGCCCGCACGCTCGGCCACCATCGCAGCGGTCACACGACGGCTCGGAACGGCGGGGGAGGGCACCCGTCGATGCTAGCGAGCGCGGTGGTCGAACTTGACGTCAAGCGTTTGACGTGTTTCGATGTCAAACGCTTGACGCGCCGCGTCGCCAGCGCTCTGCCGGCCCGTGGATCCCCACCACGTCGAGCACTCACCTCGATTCCCCGAAGAAGTGGAGCGCCCAGCGTGCCCGATGCGACCCAGCCCGCCGCGAAGATCATCCTCGACTGCGACCCCGGCCACGACGACGCCGTGGCGCTCCTGCTCGCCCACGGTAGCCCGGCCATCGACCTGCTCGCGGTGACCACCGTCGTCGGCAACCAGACCCTGCCGAAGGTCACCCGCAACGCCCTGGCCGTCGCCCGCATCGCCGGCATCACCGGGGTGCCGTTCGCCGCCGGGGCCGCCCGCCCGCTGCTGCGCCAGATCGAGGTCGCACCGGACATCCACGGTGAGAGCGGCCTGGACGGCCCGATGCTCCCCGAGCCGTCGTTCGACCTCGACGAGCGCCACGCCGTCGACCTGATCATCGACACCGTGATGGCCCACGAGCCCGGCACGGTCACCCTCGTGCCGACCGGGGGTCTGACGAACATCGCCCTCGCCGCCCGCAAGGAGCCCCGCATCGTCGAGCGCGTCAAGCAGGTCGTGCTCATGGGTGGCGGCGTGCACGTCGGCAACTGGAGCCCGGTCGCCGAGTTCAACATCGTCATCGACCCCGAGGCCGCGGCCATCGTGTTCGAGGCCGGCTGGGACGTCGTGATGGTCGGCCTCGACCTGACGCACCAGGCCCTCGCCACCCCCGAGGTCGCCGCGCGCATCGCCGGCGTCGGCACCGCCCCCGCCGCGTTCGTCGGCGAGCTGCTCGACTTCTTCGGCCAGACCTACAAGGACGCCCAGGGCTTCGACGCCCCGCCGGTCCACGATCCCTGCGCCGTCGCGTACGTCATCGACCCCACGATCGTCCGCGCCGTGAAGGTCCCGATCCACGTCGAGACCCAGGGCGCCCTGACCCTCGGCATGACCGTCGCCGACTTCCGCGCCCCCGCGCCCGAGGACTGCCGCACGAGCGCCGCGATGGAGCTCGACCACGGCCGGTTCTGGGACCTCGTGGTCGACGCCCTCGAGCGCATCGGCGAGACGGCCGACACCGGGTGGACCCCACGTGCCGCCGCCGACGCCGTCGAAGCCGGCATCACCACGACCCCGGAGCACTGAACCCCATGACCACCACCTCGACGAAGAAGTCGATCGGCGCCCTCACCGCCGCGCTCCTCGCCGCGTGCATCGCGTTCCAGCTGAACGCGAGCATGCTCAGCCCCGCCCTCGTCACGATGGCGCGCGAGCTGAACACCGACGACGCCACGATCGGGCTGTCGCAGACCCTGTACTTCACGCTCGCGGCGCTGTTCTCGCTGTTCCTGCCGCGGCTGTCCGACATCGTCGGCCGCAAGCGGGTGCTGATCGGCATGCTCGCCGTGATGCTCGTCGGCAGCATCGTCGCCGCGCTCGCGGTGAACGTGCCGATGCTGTTCGCCGGTCGCATCATCCAGGGCGTCACCGGTCCGGTCGTCCCGATCTGCCTGCTCGTCCTGCGCAACGAGATCAGCGACCCGAAGCGCTACGGCGCCGCCCTCGGGCTGCTCACCGCGGTGAACGGCGGCATCGCGGGTGTCGACGCCCTGGCCGGCGGCTGGATCGCGACGAACTTCGGGTTCCGCGGGATCTTCTGGGTCATCGCCGTCGTCACCGTCCTCGCCCTGTTCCTGGTCGCCGTCTGGGGTGTCGAGTCGAAGCCCTCGGCCGGCACCCGGATGGACTGGATCGGCGTCGTCCCCCTCGTGGTGAGCGTCGGTGCGCTGCTCACGGCGTTCAACGAGGCCGGCAAACTCGGCGCGGCGAACCCCGTGCTCGTGGTCGGTGGCGTCGTGGTCGCGCTCGTCGCCTTCGCCGTGTTCTGGGCCGTCGAGTCGCGGGTGCGGGAACCCCTGGTCGAGACCCGGTTCCTGAAGCGCCGGGCGACATGGGCGCTCCTCGCCACGACGTTCCTCACCATGACCGGCGTCTTCGCCGTCGTCAACGGTCTGGTCACGTCGCTCGCGCAGAACGGGGACGCCGGCTTCGGGATGGAGGCCGACCTGGCCTCGCTCGTGTTCCTCACCCCGTACGCGCTGGTCGGCTGGATCGTCGGACCCTTCGCCGGACGCCTCGCCCCGACCATCGGGTACCGCGCGGTCCTGCGCTTCGGACTCATCGGCAGCATCGTCTCGACGGTCCTGATGGCGCTCGTCGGCGTGCACTCCCTGCCGGTGCTGGTCACCGCGACGGTGCTGATCGGCATCACCTACGCCGGCATCGCGAACATCATCCTGAACGGCCTGGGCATCGTGCTGTCGCCGGAGTCGAACCCCGGGTTCCTGCCCGGCCTGAACGCCGGTGCGTTCAACCTCGGCGCCGGGGTCAGCTTCGCCGTCCTGCCCGCGCTGCAGATCGCGCTCGGCGTCGGCGGTTCCGCGGGCACCGCCGGGTACTCCGGTGGCATGCTGCTCGGGGCCGCGATCACGACCGTCGCACTCGCGATCTCGTTCCTCATCCCCCGTCCGGAGGGTGCCGAGACCACGTCCGTCGCCCCGCAGAAGGAGACCGTCCGTTGACCGAGAGCATCGTCGTCGTCGGGTCGCTCAACGCGGATCTGGTGGTCCGCACCGCGCGCTTCCCCCAGCCCGGTGAGACCCTGCAGGGCTCCGACCTCGCGATCCTGCCCGGGGGCAAGTCCGCCAACCAGGCGGTGGCTGCCGGGAGGCTCGGGGGCACGGTGCGCATGATCGGTGCGGTCGGCGACGACGGGAACGGTGCGCTGCTCCGCGACTCCGTCGCGGCTGCGGGTGTCGACACGACGCACGTCGCCGTCCGTCAGGGAGCGGCGACCGGCACCGCCGTCATCACGGTCGACGCCGCAGGCGAGAACACCATCGTGATCTCCGCCGGGGCGAACGGCACGCTGACGCCGGACGACGTGCCGACAGACGTCTTCGCCGGCGCCGCGGTGCTGGGGCTCTGCCTCGAGGTGTCGATCGACGTCGTCCTCGCCGCCGCCCGGGCCGCGCACGCTGCCGGGGTCACGGTGCTCACGAACCTGTCGCCGTTCGGCGCCGTGCCGGCCGAGCTCCTCGAGCTGACCGACGTCCTGCTGGTGAACGAGCACGAGGCCGCGGCGCTCGGCGACCACGGCGTTGCCCGGTCGATCGTCACCCGTGGTGGTGCCGGCTGCGTCGTGCACGACGGGGGTGCCGAGCCGGTGTCGATCGACGCCGTGCGGGTCGAGCCGGTGGACACCACGGGCTGCGGCGACGCCTTCATGGGGGCGGTGGCGCTGCGTCTGGCGGCGGGGGACGCCCTCGTCGACGCCGCTCGGTTCGCGGTGGGGGTCGGGGCGTACGCCGCGACCAAGCCGGGCGCACAGGCCTCGTACCCGACCACCGCCGAGCTGGAGGCGTTCCTGCGGGCGGAGGACGGGCCTCCAGGCCGTTAGCGTTGTCCCCATGCGCGTGGGAGTCCTCGACATCGGGTCCAACACCGGCCACCTGCTCGTGGTGGACGCCCACGGCGGCGCCGCGCCGCTGCCGGCGTCCTCGTTCAAGCAGCCGCTGCGGCTGGCCGAGCACCTCGACGACTCGGGCGCGGTGACCCAGCAGGGCATCGACGCCCTGACCGCCTTCGTCGCCGACGCCGTCCGCGTCGCCGAAGAACGCGGCTGCGAGGACATGCTCGCGTTCGCCACCTCGGCGGTGCGCGACGCCGGCAACTCCGAGGCCGTGCTCGCCCACGTCGAGGCCTCCACCGGGGTCGAACTGGCCGTCCTGTCCGGCTCCGACGAGGCCCGGCTGACGTTCCTGGCCGTGCGCCGCTGGTTCGGCTGGTCCGCCGGTTGCCTGGCGGTCTTCGACATCGGCGGTGGCTCACTCGAGATCGCCGGCGGTGCCGACGAGGCGCCGGACGTCGCGTGGTCGATGCCGATCGGCGCCGCACGCCTGGCGCGCTCCTACTTCGCGGCCGGCACCCCGACCGAGGACGACGTCCGCCGCATCCGGCACGAGATCCGTGTGGAGATCGCCCGGGACGCCGGACGGCTGCTCCGGTCGGGCCGCCCGGACCGGGCGGTGGCGACGTCGAAGACGTTCCGGTCGATCGCCCGCATCTGCGGTGCCGCCCCGTCGGCCGCCGGGCCCCTGGTGCCGCGCGCGCTCGACGGCGCGGTGCTGCGGCAGCGGCTGCCGGAACTGCTCACGATGTCGGTCGACGAGCTCGCGGCGCTGCCCGGTGTCTCACCGAGCCGGGCGCACCAGGTGGTGCCCGGCGCGCTCGTCGCCGAGGCGTGCCTGGACATCTTCGACCTGTCGGCCCTCGAGATCTGCCCGTGGGCGCTCCGCGAGGGCGTGATCCTCGAGCGGCTCGACCAGCTGTCGGTGCTGGGCAACTCCCAGTAGTGACCGTTATGGTCAGTACATGACCAAATCGGACACTCCCCGCGTGCTCGTCCCCGGCGCACTCTGGACGGTCGCGGGAGTCGGATGGCTCGTCGGCGAAGCCGTCTCGGCGTCGGCGTTCCCCGGCTACAGCTACGCGACGAACTACATCTCCGACCTCGGGGTCCCCGACGTCGGCACGTTCCAGGGGCGGTCGATCGACTCGCCGCTGCACGTGCTCATGAACACGACGTTCATCGGACAGGGCGTCCTGTTCGGGATCGCAGCGGTGCTCGCCGCCGTGGTGTTCCGCGCCGCGTCCCGCCGTGCGCGGGTGGCGACCGCGGTCCTCGCCGTGGTCCACCTGGTCGGGATGGTCCTGGTCGGCTCGTTCCACGGCAGCCAGACGAGCACCGACGGCGGCACCATCGTGTTCCACGTGCTCGGCGCCGCGGCAGCGATCACGACCGGCAACCTCGTGGCGATCACCGCCGGCATCGGGTCCCGGGCGCTGCGGGCACCGGCGGCCTACCGGATCGCGAGCGTCGTGCTCGGGATCGTCGGCCTCGTCTCCCTCGTGATGCTCGTCGTGGACTCGTCGTCGACGGTGATCGAGGTGCTCCCCGACGGCGTGTGGGAGCGTGCGTCCGTGTACACGATCGTCGCGTGGGAGCTCCTGACCGGCATCACTCTGCTGGTCGCGGGGACGCGGCGACTGCGGACGGCACGGGCTTCGGCGGTCGGCGCGTGACCCGCCCTGCGCGCCGTGCTCGGCCCTCCGCCGAGGAGATCAACGGGGGCGTCCTGGACATCACCGCCGGACTCATCGCCCGACGCGGCATCAAGGACACCGCCGTGCAGGCCGTCGCCGACCAGGCCGGCTACTCGAAGGCGGGCATCCTCGCCCGGTTCACGAGCAAGGAGCTGCTCGTCGAAGCCGCGCTCGCGCAGTGCACCGCGCAGACCGAGGCGATCCGGGCAGCTGCCACCGCCGCCCCCGTGGGGGAGACCCGCGACGCCGCGGCGCTCGCGGGCATCGCCGACCTCGCCCTCGTCCGGCCGGGGTGGGCTGAGCTCGCGCTCGCGGCCTTCACCCTGCGACGCGGGGACGACGTCGGCGTCCGGCTCGAACCGGTCGCAGCGACGCTCCTCGACGTGTTCGGCATCGACATGGCCGACGCCACGGCCACCCCGCTCGACCGGCGTGCACGGGTCTCCGGGGCGTTCGGTGCGATCGTGATGCTCGCGCTGACGTACGAGACCGAGGCTTCCGCGGCGGAGGCCCGGCCGCACATGCTGCAGATCGGATGGGACGCCCTCGGCCACGACGGGCCCGTGCCGCTCGGGCAGTCGGCTAGGCCCGCTCGGGCCGTCGGCTAGGCCCGCTCGGGGCCGTCGGCTAGGCCCGCTCGGACCTCGGCGGAGCGAGCAGCCACGGACGGATCAGCTTCGTCACGAACGGCAGCACCCAGAACGTCATGATCGGCGTGAGCACGACGGTCGTGATGAGCACCCGGGGCAGGATCGCGACGTGCGCGAACGCGGGGACGAGCCAGGCCATCAGGTACGTGAACGCGAGGTTCACCGGGAAGAAGCCGAGCCAGATGCTCACGGACTGCTTCCACCGCGGGGGAGCGCTCGAGGCCGGGGCGTCCTGCGGGACATCGAACCACCCCTCGATGCCGGTGCGCTTCTCGACGCGGGACTCCACCACCAGGTCACGGCCCAGGTCGAGCCAGCGCAGCCGGTCGTCGGAGTTCTCCCACGTCGCCAGGGAGTCGTGGTCGGCGAACCGGTAGAGCATGTGCCACTCGCGGGACTGCGCGGTGGAGCGCACCCACCCCGAGCCGAGGAAGCCGGGGTAGCGGTTCGCCAGGTTCACCCCGGACTGCACCCAGCGGGTGACCTCGGGGATGCGGTCGGGTTCGACCAGGCGGGTGACGGAGACGGTGACGGGCGGGCCTGCGGTCTCGGATGACGACTGCAGGCTCCCAGGCTCTTGTGGAGTCATCCGACCAGTGTCGCGGACCCGTGTTTCCGGCTCGTGACACGTGCCTCGCGCGCCGGCTGAACGGATCCGCGTCGTCCTTCGACCACCGTCCCAGGCGGGTGCAAGACGATCATCTGGCGAACGCACCACCGAGAGGACCCCGATGCCCCACCCCGAGCCCAGCACCACCCTCGTCGCCACCGTCGACGGGCCCGACGGCGGCACGTACGAGGTGCGTCGGCTGACGCTCCCGGTGGGTGCGTCGACCGGCTGGCACCAGCACGACGCACGCCAGACGGGTCTCGTGGTGCGCGGTGCGCTGACGCACGTCACCGAAGAGGCCACTCGGGTCGTCGGGCCGGGGCAGGCCCTGGTCGAGGAGCCGCGCATCGTGCACGACGGCCGCAGCACCGGCACGGAGGACGCCGAGCTGCTCTACGTCGCCCACCTGCCGGCAGGTGCAGCGGCGTCGACCCCGGGCGAGCCACCAGCCAACGAGGGGCCGGCCCGCAGCGCGCTCGTGACGGTCCCGCTGGGCCGGCCGCAGTTCGTGCACGCCCTGCGCTACACCGCGATGTACGCACCGAAGCCCTTCGCCGAGGCCCTGCTCGTCTACCGGGACAACGGCACGTACACGATCCTGTCCCCGGGTGAGGACCACCACGGCTGCTACGTCTCGGCGACCGATCCCGCCGAGGGGATGCGGCACGTCGCGTTCATGTCGTGGCCGTCCGCGGACTGGGGCCGGAACATCGCATCGCACACCCTGACCTTCGAGGCCGCGAGCGGCGCGTTCACCCAGGAGCTCCGGTTGCCGGGTGACCCGGTCCCGCGGGCGCAGTACGGGTACGCGGTGCCCGTCGAGGACCCGGAGTCGATCGACACCGGCGCCGGGTGGGCAGCGCTCCGCCAGCAGTACGCCGGGGTGTTCACCACGCTCGAGCGCCTGGCGGGCGGCGGGTCGACCGCGGCCTGAGCCGTCAGCTCGCCTGCTTCTTGGCGGCGGGCTTCTTGGCCGGGGCCTTCTTCGCCGGTGCCTTCTTCGGCGCCGACTTCGCGGTGGCCTTCTCCGTCGTGCTCTCCGCGGCCTTCTTGGCGGGCGCCTTCTTCGCCGGCGCCTTCCTGCCGGAGCCGGACGTGCCCGAGCCGGAACCGGACGACGACCGTGACGTCGACGACGAACGCGACCCCGAGCCTCCTGTCCGCTTCTTGTCGACGGACGCACGCAGGGCGGCCATCAGGTCGAGCACGTCACCGCCCTCGTCGTCGTCGTCCTCGTCGTCCTGCGCGCCGAAGGTCTTCTCGGTGTCGATGTCGTCGCCCGCCTCGAGCTTGGCGTCGATCAGCTGCTGCAGTTCCTCCTGGTAGGAGTCGGTGTAGCGGTCGGGGTCGAAGTCGGTGGACATGCTCTCGACGAGCGAGGACGACATCTTCAGCTCGTTGGCGCTGACCTTCACCGTCGTGTCGAGGGTCTTGAAGTCGGCGGCGCGGACCTCGTCGCCCCAGAGCAGCCCCTGCAGCAGGATGACCTCGTCGTGCACCCGGAGCACCCCGAGCCGCGTCTTCTGCCGCAGGGTGAACTGCACGATCGCCAGACGGTCGGTCTTCGCCAGGGTCTCGCGCAGCAGCACGTACGCCTTCGGCGAGCGCGAGTCGGGCTCCAGGTAGTAGGTCTTCTCGAACATCATCGGGTCGACCTGCTCGACGGGGACGAACTCGAGCACCTCGACCTCGTGCGACTGCTCCTCGGGGAGCTGCTTGAAGTCGTCCGCGGTGAGCACCACGGTCTTGTCACCGTCGTCGTAGGCGCGCTGGATGTCCGCGTACTCGACCTCGTGGCCGAACTCGCACACCCGCTTGTACCGGATGCGGCCCTTGTCGTCGTCGTGGACCTGGTGCAGGGACACGTCGTGCGTCTCGGTGGCCGCGTAGACCTTGATGGGCACGTTGACGAGCCCGAACGCGATGGAGCCCTTCCAGATCGACCTCATGCGCACATGATGCCCGCCCGCACGCGTGTGTGCCCGGAGCCGTCGGTTCCTCCACAGGTCCGCCGTCCGGGGGATCGTTCCACGGATGTCCGGTTCGCTGGACCGCCGCGAGGCCGGCGCGAGCACGATGGGCCCATGAGCCAGCTCGACAAGCAGGACCCGCGCGACCAGTTCCCCCGTCCGCCGTTCCCCGCGCAGACGCAGCAGGGGTCCGGGCTGGCGAGTGCGATGGACCCCGCCCCCGACCACGGCGAGACGAGCTACCTGGGCACCGGGCGGATGCGCGGGTACCGGGTGCTCGTCACGGGCGCGGACTCCGGCATCGGGCGCGCCGCGGCGATCGCGATGGCGAAGGAAGGGGCCGACGTCGCCCTGAACGCCCTGCCCGAGGAGCGCGAGGACCTCGAACAGGTCCGCGACGTCATCGGTGACCTCGGGCGCAAGGCCGTGCTGCTGCCCGGCGACCTGACGGACGAGGCCTTCTGCGACGTCCTGGTGCAGGACGCCGTCAGCGAGCTCGGCGGCCTGGACGCGCTCGTGCTGGTCGCGGGCCACCAGCAGGTGCACGAGGACGTCACCGTGCAGAGCACCGAGGACTTCGACCGCACGATGAAGGTCAACCTGTACTCGCTGTTCTGGCTCGTCCGTGCCTCGGTCCCGCACATGGCGCCGGGCAGCTCGATCGTGACGACCAGCTCGGTGTCCGCGCACCAGCCGCAGGACCGCATGATCGACTACGCCGCGACGAAGGCCGCGATCATCACCTACACGAACGGGCTCGCGCGGCAGCTCGCCAGCAAGGGCATCCGTGCCAACACGGTGGTGCCCGGGCCGGTGTGGACGCCCCTGCAGCCGATCAGCTACCCGGGCGACGAGATCGCGGCGTACGGCCAGGACACCCCCTTCGGTCGTCCTGCCCAACCCGTCGAGCTCGGCAGCGCCTACGTCTACCTGGCAGGGCCGGAGTCGTCGTACACGTCCGGCACGACCCTGACGGTGGCGGGAGCGACCGGGGTGGCGCTGTGAGTCCCGCCTCGCGCAAGACCGTCGTCCTGGTCGGGGACCGTCGGCTCGCGCTCACGAACACCGACAAGGTGCTCTACCCCGAGACCGGCACCACGAAGGGGCGGGTGATCGAGTACTACGAGCGGGTCGCGCCGTGGATGATCCCGCACGTCAAGGACCGCCCGGTGACCCGGAAGCGCTGGGCCAACGGTGTCGAGGGCAAGGTCTTCTTCGAGAAGAACCTGCCCGACTCGGCCCCCGACTGGGTGCGGCACCACACCATCCACCACTCGGAGCACGACAACGAGTACCCGATCGTCGACGACCTGCCGACCCTGGTGTGGATGGCGCAGCAGGCCGCGCTCGAACTGCACGTCCCGCAGTGGCGGTTCGGCCCCCGCGGCGCGCAGCAGAACCCGGACCGGCTCGTCCTCGACCTCGACCCGGGTGACGGCGTCGGGCTGCCCGAGTGCGTCGAGGTCGCCGTGGCCGCGCGCGAGATCCTGCACGGCATGGGGCTCGACCCGTACCCGGTGACGTCCGGCTCCAAGGGCATCCACCTGTACGCGGCCCTCGACGGCAAGGCGACGACCGCGCAGGTCTCCGACGTCGCCCACGAGCTGGCCAAGGCCCTCGAGACGGACCTGCCGGACCTGGTGCTCTCGTCGATGAGCCGTGCCGAGCGGAAGGGCAAGGTCTTCGTCGACTGGTCGCAGAACAACGGCAACAAGACGACCATCGCCCCGTACTCGCTGCGCGGCCGCGAGCGGCCGACGGTCGCGGCGCCCCGCACCTGGAAGGAACTCGAGGAACGCGGGCTCGCGCAGCTCACGTTGGACGAGGTCCTCGAACGCCTGGAGGCCCGTGGGGACTTCCTGCACCCGGTCGCCTCCGCCTCGCTGGCCGTCGGGCGCGACGACCACGGTCACTGGGACAGCGACCGGACCGAGCGCGCGAACGACGCCGAACAGCCCGCACGTGACCGGCTCGCCGCCTACCGGGCGAAGCGGGACGCCTCGAAGACGCCGGAGCCCGTGCCCGAGGGAGCGCCCACCGTGCGGAAGGACGGCACACCGACCTTCGTCATCCAGGAGCACCACGCCACCCGCGACCACTACGACTTCCGGCTCGAGCACGACGGGGTGCTGGTGAGCTGGGCCCTGCCGAAGGGCGAGCCGACCGACCCGGGCAAGAACCACCTGGCCGTGCAGACCGAGGACCACCCGCTCGAGTACGGGTCGTTCGAGGGCACGATCCCGAAAGACGAGTACGGCGGCGGTACGGTCACGATCTGGGACGACGGCACCTACGAGCTCGAGAAGTGGCGCGAGGGGCAGGAGGTCATCGTCACCCTGCACGGTCGGGCCGGCGGCGCTCGCCGTCTCGCGCTGTTGCACACCCGCGGCCGTGGCGGCGGGGACGAGAAGAACTGGCTGATCCACCGCACGAAGGAGCAACCCGAACGGCTGGCGGACGGCGGCGGCTCTGCCGGGCTGGCGGTGGCGCGACGGTCGGATGGGCCGTCGGACGGCCACGGCGATGCGCAGCGCACCGGGCAGCGACGGATCAGCGGGACCGCGGACGCCGAGACCCCGCCGTCGGAGCGCCGGACGATGCAGGCGACCCTGGCCAAGGGGGAGCCCCGGCTGGACCCGGCCGACTGGGCCTTCGAGATGAAGTGGGACGGGGTGCGCGCGCTGGCGACGGTCCGTGACGGGTCGGTGACCCTGCGCAGCCGCAACGACAACGACCTGACGGCCCAGTACCCCGAGCTGCAGGAACTGGGCGAGCGGGCCGGTGTGGACGGTGTGTTCGACGGTGAGATCGTGGCCGTCGACGATCGTGGCCGACCATCGTTCCAGTTGCTCCAGAACCGCATGGGCCTGACGAAGGCGCGCGAGGTCCGGAGCGCGCAGGAGACGACGCCCGTGCGGTTCCTGCTGTTCGACGTGCTCGAGGCGGACGGGCACGAGCTCACGCGGCTCGGCTACGACGCCCGGCGGCAGGCACTCGAGACGGTCGTGGAGCCGGGCGGCGCGATCGACGTGCCGCCGGCGGTGCAGGGCGACCTCGACGCGGTGTTGGCCGCATCGCGCGAGCAGGGCCTCGAGGGCGTGGTCGCGAAGAAGCGGTCGTCGAAGTACGCCGAGGGGCGGCGGTCCGAGGCCTGGCTGAAGCTGAAGCACCACGCCACGCAGGAAGTCGTCGTCGGCGGCTGGAAACCGGGCAGCGGTCGGCGTGCCGGCGGGATCGGGTCGCTGTTGCTCGGGGTGCCCGGCCCCGACGGGCTGGAGTACGTCGGCAAGGTCGGCACCGGGTTCCGTGACCGCGACCTCGACGAGATCGCGGGTGTCCTCGCACCGCTGGAACGGAAGACCCCGCCGTTCGTCGACGTCCCACGACCTGACGCTCGGGATGCGCACTGGGTCACGCCGAAGCGCGTCGGCGAGGTCGAGTTCGCCGAGTGGACCGGCGACGGACGGCTCCGGCAGCCGTCGTGGCGTGGGTGGCGCGTGGACAAGGACCCGGACGACGTCGTGCGGGAGACCTGACCCGCCGTCCGGCCTCGGCTCCACATGCGTGCGCATGGGGTCCGCCGCTGGCGAACATCCGTCCCCCGTACCGAGTCTGCCCGGGGGACAGTATCGGCACCGCTGGCCACGATCGGCCATCGGCTGTTACGTTCGCCGGGACGAAGGGGGCTTCGAAGATGAACTCGAGCAAGTACCTGCCGCCCTACACGGCCGCAGAACGCGTCGCGATCACGGGGGACGACCTGTCACAGCGGAACGTCGAACCGGGCGGCGGCGCCACGGAGACCGAGGTCCGGTACGCGGACTTCCTCGCTGATGAGGACGACGACTGACCGGGGCGGTCTGAGCGGCTGATCACGCGGCGAGCGGGACAGACCCGACGGCCCGCACGCTGGATCAGGGAGCGCACGGACCGTCGCCGGGGCACGTGACCAGCCGGTTCAGGGAGACCGACCACGAGGCCCCGCACCGGGCTCGCCGAAGCGCGACCGGTGGGTCCACTGGTGAGACGTGCCGAGTGACCGGTTCGTCACACGAGCGGCAAGAAGAATCGCCGGGCGACCTCGATGGTCGCCCGGCGATCTCGTCTGCCCGGGGGGACCCTGTCGGATCAGGACGGGGTCAGGCCGCGGGTGCAGGGCCGTCGGAGGGCACCGCGTGGTCGGGCACGGGCGCGTCTTCCTCGATGAGCTCGTCCTCTTCCGGCTCGACCACCTCGGCCGCGGCGGCCTTGGCCTCGTCGATGGACTCCTGGGAACGGCGGAGCAGGTCGTCGTCGTGTGCTGCCTGATCGGTCATGCTCAGCAACCTACGCGGGCGTCCCTGTGTCGGCGTCCCGACGGCGGGCTCCGTGCGTCGGGTCGTGCCGGCCGGTGTGCGGTGGCTCGAAGTCCACCGCGGACGTCGGTGCGGGCGTCGAGGGCATCGCCGGGGCGGCCGGTGAGCCGAACGCGTCGGCGGCGTCGAGCACCGCACGGGTGGCGGCCACGGCCGTCCGGAGTGCATCGCGGACGGGCATCGCCCGGTGCGCCGGGGTCCGGACCTCGACGCCCCACGGCTCGTCGAACCCGAGCTCGCGCACGGTCCGCACGAAGCCGGGCAGGTCCCACGCTCCGGCACCGGGCAGGTACCGTGCCGTCCGGGACTCCTCGGCGAGGGTCATCCCGCTCGGGGTGTGCAGCAGTCCGTCGCTCAGCTCGACGGCTGCGAGGACCCCCGGTGCGACGCCCTGCCGGATCGACGCGAGGGTGGAACCGCCGCGGAGTGCGTGCATGGCGTCGATGAGCAGGCCGCCGTTCGGGTGTCCGGCAGCGGCGACGAAGCGGGAGGCCCGTTCGATCGTGGGCAGGTTCGACCACGGTTCCGGTTCGAGCACGAGCTGCGCTCCGACCGCCTCGGCCTGGTCGGCGAGCACGACCCAGTCGTCGGCCATCGTCGCGGGGGAGGCTCCGGGCAACGAGGTGTCGGCGCGCGCCACCACCTGCCAGGCGCTCAGCGTCGCCGCGGCCTCGAGCACGACCCCGCGGTCGGCGTCCTCGTCCTGGGTGCGGCTCGTGCACGTCCACCACCGGTCGAGTGGTCCGAGCTGGACCCAGACGATGCCGGCGGCGTCGAGCATGCGGCGCAGCTCGGTGAACCCCGTCGTCGCGCGGACCTCGTGCAGATCGTCGAGGGACAGCGACAGGCCGGCGAACCCGGCGGCGCCGACGGCGTGCACGCGCTCGCGGATGCTCTCGTCGCCCGCCCACGTCCAGGACGTGGCGAGCAGGTCGTGTTCCAGCACGGTGGTACCTCCGGCAGTCCCGAGGTGTCCGCGTCGCCCCGTCGCGATGCGCCGCCCCGTGTCCGCCGCGGGCCCCACCCGCGACGATGCCCAAGACTTACCCGTGCTGCCTGCGAACGCTCCCAGCCCGTCGACACATCGCCGACACGTGCTTCAGACGATCCGGGTCCGGACCTCGCCGACGCCGGCGATCGTGCCGACGAGCACGGCGCCGCGTTCGAGCACGCCGACACCGTCCGGAGTGCCGGTCATCACGAGGTCGCCGGGCGCGAGCGCCACGGACCGTGACAGCGCTGCGATCGTCTCGGCGACCGACCAGATCTGGTCGGCCAGGTCGCCCGACTGCCGGAGTTCCCCGTCCACCGTCAGCTCGATCGCGCCGCTGGTCGGGTCGACCTCGGCCGCCGGGGTGATCGCCCCGATCGGCGCCGAGGCGTCGAAGCCCTTGGCCGTGTCCCACGGCCGCCCGAGTCGTTTCGCCTCGGCCTGCAGGTCGCGACGGGTGAGGTCGATCCCGACGGCGTAGCCCCAGACGTGTGCGAGCGCGTCGGCGACGGCGATGTCCGTGCCGCCGGTGCCGATCGCGACGACGAGCTCGACCTCGTGCTCCAGTTGCTGCGTCAGCGGCGGGTACGGGGTGTCGGCCCCGTCGACCACGACCGCGTCTGCCGGCTTGGTGAAGAAGAACGGCGGCTCGCGGTCCGGGTCGTGGCCCATCTCGCGGGCGTGCGCGGCGTAGTTCCGTCCGACGCAGAACACACGGCGGACGGGGAAACGCGCGCCCGTCGTCGTGGGCACGGTCGGGAGGCTCGGGGCCGGGATGACGAGTTCGGTCACGGTCCCAGCGTGGCAGGCTCGCAGGGCATCGGTTCAGCTCTCACCGAAGGACGCCTCGTTCTTGAGCTTCCGCGCCCGTGCGCGCTCCTGGCGTTCGCGCCATTCGATGCGCATCTGCGCGAGTTCCGCCTCGGCGCCCTTCGCGCGCATGAGCGGACCGTAGTGGGGGCTCGCGAGGAGCCGTGGTGTCGTCATCTCTCGGTTGTCGAGCCACCGCTTGAACTCGTCATCAGTCAGCGTCGAGATCATCTGCGAGCACTCCTTCCTGTTGTCCCCGGGCTTTCGCTCGCGCTGCCTCGGAGTCAGCGAGCGCCGAGGACGTCCACGTGTCGTCGTCGGTCGTCCAACTGCGGGTCACCAGCACAGCGGACATCACACCGGCGGCCGCGCGCTGTCCTTCGTCGTCCGAGGTCGCCCGGTCGGCGACCCACGACCAACGCTGCCACCACAGGTCGCGGTGCACCGAGAACTCTGCATTTCGCCGTGCTGCGCGCCCGTCGAGCACCGAGGCGACGAGCGCACCCAGCGCGACGGTCGCGCTCGTGACCGACACGAGCGCGCTGATCCAGCCGATGTCCATGCCGGAACCCTGACAGCACGGAACCGGCCACGCGGCGGGCGTGACCGGTCCCGTGGAGGGCGCTCCGGGCCTCCAGGCCTGTGGAGGAGTGCGTCAGTTGCCGGGCGCGGCCGCCTCGGTCTCGCCCGCACCCGGGTCGCCGCCGGTCCCGCCGCTGGCGGGCTCGTCCTGCGGCCAGCCCGCGAACTCCCAGCCCGCGAGGGACGGGTGGTCCTCGCCCTTCGTGTACGCGAACGTCCGCGCGGCGTCACGCGCCTCGGACAGCTTCGTGAGCAGATCGGCGTGCGCCTCGGCGTCCACCCGCGTCAGGGCGTCGTGGGCCAGGGCGAAGCGGTCCATCTCGTTGCGCATGAGCATGTCGAACGGTGAGGTCGTCGTGCCCTGCTCGAGGAACCCGTGCACGTGCAGGTCGTCGTGTCCGTTCCGGCGGTACGTCAGCTGGTGCACGAGCGTCGGGTACCCGTGGAACGCGAAGACCGTGGGCGTGCCGGGCAGGAAGAGCGCGTCGTACTGCTCGTCCGGGATCGGGTGCTCGTGCTTGCGCGGGTCGCCGAGCGCGAGCAGGTCGACGACGTTGAGCACGCGGACCCCGACGCCGGGAGCGTGCTTCCGGATGATGTCGGTGGCGGCGATCGCCTCGACCGTGGGGACGTCACCGGCGCAGGCGAGCACGACGTCGACCCTCCCGACGGCCTGCTCGGTGCCGGCGAAGTCCCACACGCCGAGTCCGGCCTGCGCGTGCGCGACCGCGTCGTCGAGGGACAGGAAGACCGGCTCCGGGTGCTTGCCCGCGACGATCACCTCGATGCGGTCCGTGGTCTCCATCGCGTGCGCGGCGACGGCGAGCAACGTGTTGGCGTCGGCCGGCAGCTTGATCCGGACGAGGTCCTGCTGCTTCGACGCGACGACGTCGAGGAACCCGGGGTCCTGGTGGGAGAACCCGTTGTGGTCCTGTCGCCAGACGTGCGACGAGAGCAGGAGCGACAGGTTGGACACCGGCACCCGCCAGTCGATGTCGGTCGAGGACTCCAGCCACTTGGCGTACTGCCCGACCATCGAGTCGATGATGTGGGCGAACGCCTCGTAGGTGTTGAGCATCCCGTGCCGACCGGACAGCACGTACCCCTCGAGCATCCCCTCCAGCAGGTGCTCGGACAGGACCTCGGTGACCCGTCCGCGTGCGGCGAGGTGTTCGTCGCCTGCGGCGCGCTGGGCCCGCCAGACGCGCGAGGTCACGTCGAACACGGCGTCGAGCTTGTTCGAGATCGTCTCGTCCGGTCCGAACAGCCGGAAGGTCGAGGCGTTCTTCTCGATGAGTGCGGCGAGCCAGGGGCCGAGCGTGCCCGTGGCCGATGCCGTGGAACCGGCCTCGACCGCGTACGGCTCGAGCGGCGGCCGGTCGAGCGCGGTCCGCAGCCGACCGCCGTTGCCGTGCGGGGTGGCACTCATCCGCTCGTCACCGGTCGGACGGATCGTGGTCATGATGCCGACGGGGTGGCCGTCCTCGTCGAAGAGCTCCTCGGGGCGGTACGAGCGCATCCACTCCTCGAGCTGCGCACGGTGGCCGTCGTCCTCGCGCACCGCGGGCAGCGGCACCTGGTGCGCGCGGAAGGTCCCCTCGACCTGCTCGCCGTCGACCTCCTTCGGGCCGGTCCAGCCCTTCGGGGTGCGCAGCACGATCATCGGCCAGCGCGGACGCAGGTCCGCGGCGCCGGCGGGCTGCCCCGCGGCGGCACGGGCGGCCTGGGCGCGGGCAGCGGCCTGGATGTCGTCGATGCCGGCGAGGGCGCGTCGCAGGGCACCGTCGAACAGGGCGTGGACCGCGTACGGGTCGTCGTCGACGCGGCGGGAGTCGACCACGATCGGGTCGTAGCCGAGCCCGCGGAAGTACGAGGTGAGGTCCTCGTCGGGGATGCGGGCCAGGACGGTCGGGTTCGCGATCTTCCAGCCGTTGAGGTTGAGGATCGGCAGCACGGCGCCGTCGGAGACCGGGTCGAGGAACGTGTGCGCCTGCCACGAACCGGCGAGCGGACCGGTCTCGGCCTCACCGTCGCCGACCACGCATGCGACGACGAGGTCCGGGTTGTCGAGCGCCGCACCGTAGGCGTGCGACAGCGAGTAGCCGAGTTCACCGCCCTCGTTGATGGAGCCGGGGGTCTCCGGGGCGGCGTGCGAGGGGATGCCGCCGGGGAACGAGAACTGGCGGAAGAACCGCTGCAGGTCGACGTCCTGGTACAGCTCGTTCCACGTGCCGTCCAGCCAGGCGTTCGCGTTCATCGCCGGACCGCCGTGCCCCGGGCCGCAGATGTACAGGAACTCGCGCCCGGTCTCCGTGATCAGCGCGTTGCAGTGCGCGTACACGAGGTTCAGTGCGGGGGAGGTGCCCCAGTGGCCGAGCAGCCGCGGCTTGACGTCGTCGGGTTCGATCGGCCGGCTGAGTAGCGGGTTGTCCAGCAGGTAGATCTGCCCGACCGTCAGGTAGTTGGCGGCGCGCCACCAGGCGTCGACCGCCCGGAGCCGGTCGGTCGTGGAGATGTGTGCTGGAGCCATGGGTACACGGTACGAAACACCGGGTTGCGGCACCTCAGGAAACTCGTCCCAAACCGTTCGGGCGGGGGCGCCGAATGACTTGCACAGGGCAAAAGCCCAGGGCGCTCTCCGGTCACAGTTGGCCGGTACTCAGTGTGTGCACAGTGCACATTCGGCCACCGGCCGGAGCGCCTCCAGAGCAAAGGACTGATCACGATGCGTAAGAGCCTCAAGACCTCCATCACCCTCGCCACGACCGGCGCCCTCGTCCTCGGCGGTGCCGCGTTCGGGATCTCCTCCGCCCAGGCCGCGACCCCGAACGTGCACACGGTGTCCTCGTCGTCCGAGTCGAAGATCCCCGCACCCGTCGCCTCGGTCCCCGAGGTCCTCGGTGGCTCCACCGCCGTGAAGCTCGACTCCGGCTTCACCGACGCCCTCACCGCCCTGAAGCTCACCCCCGGCGTCTCGGGTGATGCGACCCTGGCTGACGGGTCGGTGTCGTTCCCGATCACCGCCGGGTCGGTCACCTACTGGTCGCCGGATGGCAACTACCGCCCGTACGTGCAGGGCCTGCTGAACCACGACGACTCGGGGCTGACCCTGAAGGCCGGCGACACCACCGTCACGCTGGAGAACTTCGTCGTGAACCCGGGCTCGTCCAAGCTCTACGGCGACGTCCTCGTCAACGGCAAGGTCGCCGCGGCCAACGCGTTCCTGTTCGAGCTGCACGGCGGCTCCCTCAAGCCCCTCCAGCTCGAGGGCGACAACGCCATCCTCACCGGCACCACCGTCCACATCTCCGAAGACGCCGCCGGCCTGCTGAACAAGACCTTCGGCACCGACGCCGTCAAGCGCGGCCTCCTCGTCGGCACCGCCACCATCACCGCACAGATCAAGTAACACCCCGCACCACCACAGTCGGCCCGGACCACGCAGCAGCGCGGTCCGGGCCGACTTGCGTTGCGCGGGCCCGCACCGAGCGGTACCGGGCGTACCTGGCGGAACCGGGCATACCTGGCGGAACCGGGCGTACCTGCTGGAACCGGGCGTACCTGGCGGAACCGGGCGTACCTGGTCGGTTCTTTCGACCAGGTACGCCCGTTCTTGCGAACCAACGCGCGCGCGATGGGAAAGAACGGGCGCACACGACGGACGGGAGGCCCAGTGCCAGCTGGCGCCGGGCCTCCCATCCGTCGTGTGGGTACGCCGGGCCGGCGGCCGCCGTCGTCACGGGCTGGGCGACACCTCACGTGCTCACGTTCGCGTGGACTGTCGCTCAGCGCGAAATCGCGCCCGGACCCCACCGCACCGCACCGCTCAGCGGCGCCACCACCACCGCCGCGGCTTCGCCTCGAGCCGCGCCTGCTCCGCAGCCCGCGCGGCCGAAGCCATGCGCACCTCGCGGCGCTCCCGCCACGCGAGCACCTCGGCCTCGACGTCGCGCATCGGCGTCACCACCGGCGGCCCGCCGAGCAGCTGCCGTCGGGCCTCCTTCACCCGCGCGTTGAAGTCCACCAGGACGTCCCGCACGTCGGTCTCGAGCGACAGGGCGTCGAGTGCGTCGTCGAGTTCGGCGTCCTCGGTCCGGAGTGCCAGGGCCGGCGGCGCGATGCCCCGGATGTCCTCACGCTCGATCTTCGACTTGATCCACCAGTCCGGGTCGTGCTGCCCGTCGAGTCCCGGCAGTGGCTTGCCGTGGTACGGGTTGCCCTCGAAGACCCCGCGGCGCTCGGCCTCCGCGATCTGGGCCCGGGCGTGCGCGGCGACGTCGGCGGCCTTGAGCAGCCGACGTTCCTCGCGTTCCGAGCGCACCTCGTCGGGGTCGAGCGACCCCCGCTCGATCTCCTGGTCGACGAGCTGCTGGTAGCGGTAGCGCGCGGCCCTGCGGAGCCGGTCCATCCGTGCATCGACGTCGTTCATCGTCAGACCATGATGCCCCGCGCCCCCGACGGTTCGTCCAGCCCGGTCAGGACTTCTCTGAGACTTCTTCGATGGTCAGCGCGGCCTGGATGAGCGCCAGGTGCGACAGCCCCTGGGGGATGTTGCCCATGAAGTCCCCGTCGACGGCACTGAGCATCTCGCTGAACAGGCCGACGTCGTTCGCCTGCGCGACCATGTCGTCCATCAGCTGCTTCGCGTCGTCGACCCGTCCGACGCAGGCGAGGGCCGCAGCGAGCCAGAACGAGCACGCCACGAACGGCGATTCCTCGTCCTGGATGCCGGAGTACCGGTACACGAGCGGGCCGTGCTGCAGCTGCTCCTCGATCGCCCGGATCGTGGACTCCATGCGCGGTCCGCGGTCGAACGCCGACATCGCGTGCAGCAGGATCGAGCAGTCGAGCGCGTCGGTGCCCGGGTACATGACGTAGTGGCCGAGCTCCTCGTTCCACCCGTTCTCGGCGACCCAGTCCTCGATGAGCTCGCGGTTCTCGATCCACTTCTCGCGCGGGCCGTCGATCATCCCCGCGTCGTGCAGCTCGACCGCGGCGTCGAGCGCCTGCCAGCAGCCGATCTTGCTCGTCGTGTAGTGCTGCGCCTCCTGCAGCTCCCACATGCCCGAGTCGGGCTCCACCCAGCGGTGGCAGGCGTCGTCGGCCAGGTCCTGCAGCACCGAGGCCGTCTTGCGGTCGAGCACGTTGCCGGCCCGGACGTACTGGCGCATGATCTCGAACACGTCGCCCCAGACCCCGAGCTGAAGCTGGTCACCGGCGCGGTTGCCGATCGTGACCGGCCCGATGCCGTTCCAGCCCGGGACGTCGCGCTCCTCGACGGTGTCGCTCTTCGACCCGTCGAGCCCGTAGAAGATCGGCATCGTCTCGTCGTGCTCGGCGATCGTGCGCATCACCCACGACACGGCGGCGTGCGTCTCCTCGCGCAGGCCGAAGCGGGTGAGCGCGTGCACCGTGTACGCCAGGTCGCGCACCCAGGCGAACCGGTAGTCCCAGTTCTTCCCGCCGGTGCGGTCCTCGGGCAGGCTCGTCGTCGGTGCAGCGGCGATGGCGCCGGTGGGGGCGAAGATCAGGAGCTTCAGGGCGAGGGCGCTGCGCTGGACGGCGTCCGACCAGGGGCCGTCGTAGCTGAACTCCTTCGACCAGGTCGACCAGTTCTCGATCGTGCGGTCGACCCCTTCGAGGGTGCGCTCGGGCTCGGGCAGGAAGATCGGCTCGTCGTACGTGCCGACGATGGTCAGGATCGACTTCGAGCCCTCGGTCGTCGTGAACCGCCCCGAGAACCGGGGGCCGTCGTCGTGCACCGGTTCGAAGCCCTGCTCGACGATCGCGATGGTCACGCCGTCGATGCCGATCACCGTGCCGTTCGCGGTGTCGAGTCGGCGCGGTTCCGCCGTGTTCAGGATCGTGCCGGGCACGACCGCCCACTCCATCTCGACCGACCCTTCGACCCCCTGCACGCAGCGGCCGATCTCGGCCCACGGCAGGCGTCCGGCCACACCGGTGACCATGGCGTCGGTCACGGTGGCGGTGCCGGACGGGGTCGTCCACGTCGTCACGAGCACGTTCGTCCCCGGCAGGTAGGCGCGGGACACCTGCGCCTGGTCGTCCACCGGCCGCAGGGCGACGTGTCCGCCGTGCTCGGCGTCGACGATGCTCGCGAACACCGGCGGCGAGTCCATCGACGGGATCGGTAGCCAGTCGATCCGGCCGTCGAGCGCGATGAGGGCGACCGTCCGCCCGTCGCCGATCGCGCCGTACGAACGGAGCGGGACGTACCCGTTCGTCCGTTCCTCGTTCTCGGTCGCGTCGGGGGTGTCTCGCGTGCGCTCGGTCATGCGTCCAGCCTGCCCCGGCCGCGGTGGCGACCATCAGGCGGACGTACCCCTCGTGGAGAACGCACGCCGGGCCTCCCGCCTGTGGAGAACCACCGGCGAACCGCCGGAGCACCCCAGGACAACCGCCGGCGAACCCCCGGCGCCCAGCCGACACGCCCACGCGACTTGCGCATCCCGGGCGTGTCGCACTAGCGTCGTCCTCCTGCCGATCGGCAGACCGCCCGCCCCGGGCACACCGGAAGGACCGCGCATGCGCACCGTGCAGCACAACGAGGAACGCGTCGAGCTCCAGCTCGCCGCGGCCGCCGTGCTGCCCGAGCAGCAGTGGTCCCTCCGCTATCCCGTGTAGGCACGCGACGTCCCACGACGCCCCGTGCCCACCCGGCCCGGGGCGTTCGTCAGCACCGCTTCCTTCCGTCCGCCACGTCCGGCGACGACCAGGAGGCCCGGCGTACGACCGTCTCGGACCGTCACCTCGACCGTCACGAAAGCGAGACGACTCCATGAAGAAGATCAACGACCGATTGCTCAGCTGGGCCTCGATGCTCGAGGACAACACCGAGCAGCAGGCCCGCACGACCGCGCGCATGCCGTTCGTGTTCCCGCACCTGGCCCTCATGCCCGACGCACACCTCGGCCTCGGGGCCACAGTGGGGTCCGTGATCCCGACCCTCGGCGCGATCATGCCGGCGGCCGTCGGCGTCGACATCGGCTGCGGCATGATCGCGGTCCGCACGCAGTTCACCGCCACCGACCTGCCCGCCGACCTGCAGGGCCTGCGCGAGCAGATCGAGCGAGCGATCCCGCTGTCGGCCGGTGCGTCGAACCGGAAGATCGTGGCGACCGCCGCACCCCGGATCGCCGAGCTCGAGGCGATGGCCGAGACCGCGGGGTTCGACCCCGACGGCGTGCACGGCGGGTGGCGGAACCAGCTCGGCACGCTCGGGTCCGGCAACCACTTCATCGAGGTCTCCCTCGACGAGCAGGACCGGGTCTGGCTCTTCCTGCACTCCGGGTCGCGGGGCGTCGGGAACAAGATCGCGCAGCGGCACATCAAGGTCGCCAAGAAGGCCATGGAGCGCTGGTGGATCCAGCTGGCGGACCCCGACCTGGCCTACCTGGTCGAGGGCACGCCGGAGTTCGACCGGTACATCGCCGAGCTGCGGTGGGCCCAGCACTTCGCGCTGCTCAACCGCGAGGAGATGATGGACCGCGTCGTGCGGCAGCTGTCCGAGGCCGTCGGCACGCCCGTCGACGAGCGCGAGCGGATCAACTGCCACCACAACTTCACGCAGCGGGAGACGCACTGGGGCAAGTCCGTGTGGGTGTCGCGCAAGGGTGCGATCCAGGCGAAGGCCGGTCAGCCCGGCCTGATCCCGGGGTCGATGGGCACCGCCTCGTACGTGGTCGAGGGGCTCGGCAACAAGCCCTCGCTCGAGTCGTCGCCGCACGGTGCGGGTCGGCTGTTCTCGCGGAGCGCTGCCCGGCGGACCTTCACCCACGAGCAGCTGCGCGAGGCGATGACGGGCATCGAGTACCGCGACACCGACGCCTTCCTCGACGAGATCCCGGCGGCCTACAAGCCGATCGACCAGGTCATGGCGGACGCCGAGGACCTCGTGTCGATCCGGCACACCCTGCGGCAGGTCGTCAACGTGAAGGGCGACTGAGACGCGCCCACCGACGGACGGGAGGACCGTGGCGGCACCGCCACGGGCCTCCCGTCCGCCACGTGGCGGACCGCACGGCCCGGCGCGCCCCGGACAGGACGGCACGCGTCGGGCACGCTGGGCCGTGATGAGCGACACGGCGGAGCACGCAGCGAAGGAAACCGGACGACAGGTCCGGCGGGCGGCCGACAGCCGCTGGTTCGAGGTCACGGCACGCGCCGGGTTCGTCGGCAGCGGCATCGTCCACCTGCTGATCGGGTACCTGGCGATCCTGCTCGGGATCGGCAACGCGTCCTCGGGCGGCGAGACGGACCAGTCCGGTGCGCTGCAGCAGATCGCCGCGGTCCCCGGCGGGGTGTTCCTGCTCTGGCTGATCGCCGTCGGCACGGCCGCACTCACCGTGCGCCTGGTCGTCGAGGCGATCGTCGGCGGCCGTTCCGACACCACCCGGGGCTGGCTCGCCCGGCTGAAGGACGTCGCGAAGGCCGTGGTCTACGGCGTGATCGCGTACTCGGCGGCCTCGTACGCGCTCGGTGCCGGGTCGAGCTCGAGCAGCTCGTCGCAGAGTGCCGCGGCGAAGACCCTGGCGACGCCCGGCGGGGTGTTCGTGCTGGTCCTGGCCGGGGCGATCGCGGTCGCGGTCGGCATCGGGCTCGTGGTGATCGGCTGCCGCCGGTCGTTCCGCAAGCAGATCACGCGACCGTCGGGCCAGCTCGACCGCGTGGTCACCGTGCTCGGCGTCGTCGGGTACGTCGGCAAGGGCGTCGCCGTGGTCATCGTGGGCGTGCTCATCGCCGTCGCGGGGCTGCAGAGCGACCCCGACCAGGCCACCGGCCTCGACGCCGCGTTCGACGCGGTGCGGAGCATGCCCGGTGGGGTGTTCGTCCTCGTCGCGATCGGCATCGGGTTCCTGGCCTTCGGCGTCTACAGCTTCTTCCGCGCGCGGTTCGCCCGCCTCTGACCCGCCGGCGCCGCCGCGCTACCCACCGACGCACGCACGCCTGAGCGAGCACGGACCGCCCCCGCGGTAGACGGGGTCGATGAGCACCAACGTCACGACCGGCCCCGCGACCGTCTTCGCCGACGCCCGAGCGGTCCTCGCCGAGAGCATCGTCTGGGACCCGTCCGCACAGCTGCTCCGGTGGGCCGACATCACCCTCGGCACCCTCAACACCGCCGAGGCCGACGGCACCGTGCGCTCGAGCGTGCCGCTGCCGCCCCCGTTGGCGAGCTTCCAGCCCCGGGCCTCCGGCGGGTTCGTCGCGGCCCTCGGCGACACCGTCGTGGTGACGGACGAGCAGGGAGCCGTGGAGCGTGAGATCGCCCGCGTCACCCACAGCACCTCGGGCAACCGGTTCAACGAGGGCAAGTGCGACCCGTTCGGCCGGTTCCTGGTCGGCAGCATGAACGTGACGACCGGCGAACCCGACGCAGCGCTCTACTCGATCGAGGCCGACGGCACGACCCGGGTGCTCCGCGGCGGCTTCGGCGTGACGAACGGCATGGAGTGGTCAGAGGACGGCAGCACGATGTACGTCACCGACACCAGCGCCTCGACCGTCTTCCGGGGGTCGTACGGCCCGGACGGCGAGCTCGGCGAACTCGAGCCGTTCATCGTCGGTCAGGCGCACGACGGCCTGGTCCGCGACGACGAGGGCTGCTTCTGGAGCGCGATCTACGGCGGGTCCCGCGTCGAGCGCTACGGGCCCGACGGCTCGCACCTGGAGACGGTGGCGCTCCCCGTCGCAAACGCGACGTCGGTGGCGTTCGGCGGCCCGGACATGTCGACGCTCTTCGTCGGGACGGCCCGCGAGAACCTCACCGAGCAGGACCTGGAGCAGGCGCCCCGGTCCGGGGCGGTCTTCGCGGTGCCGACGACGGTGCACGGGTTCCCCGCGAACACCTTCAGCGGCTGAGCACGTCGTCGCCGCCCGCGCGGACGGCGGCCGGGTATCCTGGGCGACCGCCCGACCGGAGGAGACCCACGTGGACGACGAACGCCAGGCACCCCGGCCAGACCCGGCCGGCGAACTCGCCCAGGCCGAGGACGCTGACGTCACGGTGCAGGTGGACCGGGTCGCGGTCGACGGCACCTACGTCCGGGTGAGCTCGATCGGTGAGCCGGGCGAGCGGGCCTTCCTGCTCGTCGCGGGGCTCGGCATCGCCTCGACCTACTACGAGCGGCTCGCCCCGCACCTCAACGAGAACGGGCCGGTGCACGCGCTCGACCTGCCGGGCTTCGCCGGGGTCCCGCGGTTCCGCGGCAAGGTCTCGATCGAGCGCTACGCCGACGCGGTCGAGCGGGTCATCGACGACCTCGGGCTCCAGGACCCGGTCCTGGTCGGGCACTCGATGGGCACCCAGGTCGTCACCGAGGTCGCCGCCCGCCGTCCGGGGATCTCCGACCTCGTGCTCATCAGCCCGGTGGTCGACTCGTCGGCGCGCACGGTGCGGCAGTCGGCGTTCCGGTTCCTCCGGTCGACGCTGCACGAGCCCGCCGCGGTCCGCTGGCACGGCATCACGGCGTACGCACTGTGCGGGTGGCACTGGTTCCGGAAGGTCCTGCCGCGGATGATCGCGTTCCCGATCGAGGAGCGCGCCGCCCACGTGCAGGCCCGCACCCTGATCGTCCGCGGTGAGCACGACGCGATGGTGCCGCGGGACTGGGTCCGTCGGCTGGCGCGGGTGTTCCCGTACGCGGTCCTCCGTGAGGTCGTCGACGGCGCACACTCGGTCATGCACGCACAGGCCGACGCGGTCGCGCGGCTCGCCGTGGCGCACGTCGACCACCGGATCCCCGACCGGGGCGTGTCGTCGCTGCAGCGGGTGCGCGACGACTCGACGTCGTCGGACCTGGCGCGGCTCAGCCCGGGGGACGCCTGGTTGCTGGTCAAGTCGCGGTTCATCGAGCTGTTCGGGATGGCCCGGAACGACGACGAGACGCTCGAGGCGGCCAAGTCCGCACACGCCGTCGCGATGGCGGACGGCGACGACCTGCCGGTCGACCCGGCGGACCGCCGGGCGGTCGTCGACGAAGTCGCGCCGGAGTCGAAGTAGCGAGCACGGTCGAAGTAGCCAGCACCGTCGAAGCAGCGAGCACCGTCGGACCAGCGTCCGTCGCGATCTGCGGGTGACCGCCTGGAGGCCCGGTGCCGGTCCACCGGACCGGCACCGGGCCTCCAGGCGGTCGCGACCACCGCGACGGGCGAGCGGTCAGGGCGTGATGCGGCCCGGCAGCATGTCGGGCGTCAGCGCGTTCGCCTCGGCGAGGACCTTGCGGGCCTCGTCGGTCTTCTCCCACACGTTCCAGAGCAGCACGCCCCGGACCGTGTCGTCGTCGTCCAGGTAGTAGACGACGCCGGTCACGGTGGGGTCCTGCCAGTCCTCGACCGTGCGGAGCTTGGAGCTGACCTGCCCCACGGCCTCGTACCCCATGTCGAAGACGTCGGAGTAGAACATCGGCGTGTGGTCGTAGGTCTCGTCGGCGTCGGCCAGGTTGCGGCCTGCCTGCCGACCCTGCTGCTGGGCGTTGTCGACGTGCTCCACCCGGCGGGTGCCGAGGATCCGGTCCGGGTACTCGGCGACGTCACCGGCGGCGAACACGGAGTCGTCGTCGGTGAGCAGCGTCGAGGTCACCACGATGCCGTCGCGGACGGTGAGGCCGGCGTCGGCGGCGAGCTGCGTCGCGGGTTCGATGCCGAGTCCGGCGACGACCGCGTCGGCCTCGACCACGGAGCCGTCGTCGAGCGTCAGCCGCACGCCGTCGGCCGTCTCGGTGCCCTCGGACACCCGGCGGCCGGTGCGGAGCTCGACGCCGTGGTCGACGAAGCGCTGCTGAAACGCCCGTGCCAGGTCCTCCGGGAACATCCGTCCGCCGACGACCTCGTCCGGGTCGACCAGCGTGACGCGTGCGCCGTTCTGCACGATGCCCGCCGTGATCTCCTGACCGATGTACCCGCCGCCCACGACGGCGACGTGTGCTCCAGCGTCCGCGAGTTCACGCAGCCGGCGGTAGTCCGACGCGCTGCGGTAGTCGAGCACGCGTGCCGACGGGGACAGCCCCGGCAGCCCGCGTGGCTTTCCGCCGGTCGCGAGCAGGAGCCGCTCGTAGCGGTGGGTCGCGCCGTCGGCCGTCGTGACGGTCTTCGCGGCACGGTCGATCGCGGTGACCGCGGTTCCCAGGACGAACTGCGCCCCGGTCTCCTCGGTGTGCAGGTCGACCTTGTCGTCCCAGCTGAAGTCCGGGTCGGTCCAGAGCTTCTTCGACAACGCGGGTCGGGCGTAGGGCCGATCGACGTCCTCGCTGAGGATGCCGATCGACCCGTCGGTGTCGAGCTCGCGGATGCCACGGGCAGCAGCGTCGGCGACCATCCCGCCGCCGACGATGAGGTAGCGGAAGTCGGTCATGACGCCTCCTGGCGGTGCTGTGGTGCCACGATCAGATCGTGGCGACCGAGCCGGAGTCGACCCGGTAGTTGGCGCCGTTCACGAAGCTGGCCAGGTCCGAGCACAGGAAGGCCACCACGTTCGCGACCTCTTCCGGCTCGCCGCGGCGCTTGAGCTCCATGTACGGGCGCTCCTCTTCGAGGAAGCTGCCGATGGCCTCGTCGAACGAGGTCCCGCGCTGCTTGGCCCGCTTGTCCATCATCGCGTCGGTCATCGGCGTGTGGATGAACGCGGGGGAGACCGTGTTCACCAGCAGCCCCTCGGAGGCGTAGGAGCGCGACAGGCCCTTGGCGAACGAGAGCACCCCGGCCTTCGCGGCGCAGTAGGGCAGTTCGTCGTCGTACGGCTGCGAGGCGTCCTCGGACACCAGGTAGACGATGCGTCCCCAGCCGCCCTGTCGCAGGTCGCCGATGAACTCGCGCGTGATCCGCACCGGCCCCATCAGGTCGATGTCGAGCGTCTCCGCCCAGCCGGCCTCGTCGATCTCGTGGAACATGCCCTGGGCGCCGGTGACGCCCGAGGACTGCACCAGGATGTCGATCTCGCCGACCGCTTCGCGCACCTTGTCGTGCAGGGCGGCGAGGCTCTCGGCGCTCCGGACGTCGGCGGCGAAGGCGTGCAGCTTGCCGAGCGGCGCCTCGAGCTGGTCCGCACTGGTGTCCAGACGGCTCTGGTCGATGTCGGTGACGACCACGGTCGCACCCTCTGCCAGGAGGATGCGCGCCGTGTTCCAGCCGATGCCGGAGTCGCCGCCGAAGACGAGTGCGGTCTTGCCCTGGATACCGAGGTCCACCCGGGCCCCTACGCGTGTGCCGACGCGTCGGCGACCGCGGGCGTGGTGGCGGAGGCCAGCGGGGTGCTGGGCGCGCGGTTCTCGGCGGAGACCATCCACGCGAGCTGCTCGAGGCGCTCGATGAAGCCGTGGAGCAGGTCCGCGGTCGTCGGGTCCTCTTCGTCGACCTCGTCGTGGACATCGCGCATGGTGCCGGTCGCCTGGTACAGCCGGAGCGTGACCTGGTCGATGGCGTCGTGCGTGGTGATCTCGCCCGAGGGGAACGCGTCGAGGTGGCTGCCCGCGGAGACGGTCGCCGAGCGGCCGTCCGGCACGAGGTACAGCGCACGCATGCGCTCGGCGGTGTCGTCGGCGAACTCACGAGCTGCGTCGACGATCTCGTCGAGCTGCAGGTGGAGGTCGCGGAAGTTGGTGCCCAGGATGTTCCAGTGGGCCTGCTTGCCCTGCAGGTGCAGGTCGATGAGGTCCACGAGGACCGCCTGGAGGTTCTTGGCCATCTTGTCCGAAGCGTGCATGGTTGTGGCTCCTTTCGCGTCGGTGTGACCGTTCCGGTCTACGCGGTGCCGCAGTGCGCGCTCTCAGTGCGCTCGGAGGCAGCGTCCCCCGAGGGCGTTCGGTGCAGGGCTGCTCAGTGCGACGGCGCGGGGTCGACCTGGTCGACGGCGTCGCGCATCTGCTCCAGGAACCCGGCGACGATCCGCGCCTCGGACGCGGGGAGCCCCTCGGCGATCGACATCATCCGGCGGTGCATCACGCCGAGCGTGGCGCGGACCTCGTCGTCGGTCTCGGTCGTCGGCGTGATGACGAGGGCCCGGCGGTCGGTGGGGTGCGGGTCGCGGCGGACGTGGTTCGACTTGACCAGGCGGTCGATGAGGATGGTCGTCGAGGCCGACGAGATCTTCAGGTACGCGGCGAGGTCCTTCGGGCTCACGGCGGTGCCGGAGCGCTGCGCCTGCAGCAGGAAGCGCACGGCGAGCAGGTCGGTCTCGCCCATGCCCATCGAGTCACGGGTCCGGCGGCGCATGGCCGTCTCGGCGGATCGGTACCGGCGCAGGGCGTTCAGCACCGCGACCCCGCGTTGGGTCGCGTCGTCGTCCGGGAACCAGTACCCGGACGCCTCGGTGATCTCCTGCGTCGACATGGCGTTCAGGGTAACCCGTCTCGTATCTCGGCCGTCTAGCGAACTCCCGGGTTCCGCCACGACCGGTGCGTCCGCACCGTCCGATGCGTTCGCAACGACCGTTGCGTCCGCGCCGGACGGACAGGAGGCCCGTGGCGGGGTCGCCACGGGCCTCCTGTCCGATGGTTCGTCGCGTTACGCGGCTGCCTGCTCGTCCGTGCCGGCTGCGGCCTCGGCGAGCGCGGTGAGCGCGCCCTGCACGAGCGTCGTGACCTCGGCGTCCTCGCGCGGGTGAGTCTCCGCGAAGCGGACGACCGACTGCGGGATGGCGACCTTGACGTCCTCCAGGACCTTCGCGCCAGCGATGCCGGCGGCCTTGCGGGCGTCGTCGTGGGCCCAGACGCCGCCGTACTGGCCGAACGCCGAGCCGATCACGGCGAGGGGCTTGCCGGACAGCGGCGAGGCGCCGAACGGACGCGAACCCCAGTCGAGCGCGTTCTTCAGGACGGCGGGGATGGTGCCGTTGTACTCGGGGGTGATCAGCAGGACGGCGTCCGCGGTGGCGACGGCGTCGCGGAAGGCGACGGCAGCGGCGGGCGGGGTGTCGCCGTCGATGTCCTCGTTGTAGAACGGCAGGTCGACGATGCCGTCGAAGGTGTGCAGCTCGATGCCCTCCGGCGCGTGGTGCGCGGCGGCCTCGGCGAGCTTGCGGTTGATGGAGTCGGCGCGCAGGCTGCCGACGAGGACGAGGACGTTCGTCATGGAGCTCCTTCTGTTGCGGGATGCTGTTGCTGGACGGAAAGGTGTCAGCGACAACCAATGCGATCGTAGGGGGCGCTATTCCCAGCACCCTGGGTACGGTGGCGACGTGACCACGCTTCGGACCCCGGCCAGCACGCCACGAACCACCGACCCGACCTGGTGGCGCGATGCCGTCGTCTACCAGGTCTACCCGCGCAGCTTCGCCGACACGGACGGCGACGGGCTCGGTGACGTCGCGGGCATCACGAGCCGGGTGCCGTACCTGGCATCGCTGGGCGTCGATGCCCTGTGGCTCTCCCCGTTCTTCCCGTCGCCGCTCGCCGACGGTGGTTACGACGTCGCCGACTACCGCGCCGTCGACCCGAAGCTCGGGTCCCTCGACGACCTGGACGCCCTGGTCAGGGCCGCCCACGAGCACGACCTCAAGGTCATCGTCGACATCGTGCCGAACCACACCTCGGACCAGCACGAGTGGTTCCGGGCCGCGTTGGCGTCCTCGCCGGGGTCGGCCGAGCGTGCGCGGTACGTGTTCCGTGAGGGCTCGGGCGCCTCCGGGGAACTGCCGCCGAGCGACTGGGTGTCGAACTTCGGTGGCAGCGCGTGGACCCGAGTGCCCGACGGGCAGTGGTACCTGCACCTGTTCGCCCCCGAGCAGCCCGACCTGGACTGGTCGAACCCCGAGGTCCGCGCCGACTTCGAGGACACGCTGCGCTTCTGGTCCGATCGCGGTGTCGACGGCTTCCGCGTGGACGTCGCGCACGGGCTGGCGAAGGACCTGTCGACCCCGTACCGGCCGTCGAACGAGCAGGACCTGCCGCTCGACGGCTCCGACCCGCTGTACGACCGCGACGAGGTGCACGAGATCTTCGCCACCTGGCGTCGGGTGCTCGACGAGTACGACCCGCCCCGTGCCGCGGTCGCCGAGGCCTGGGCCCCGGCACCCCGCCGTGTCCTGTACGCCCGGCCGACGGAGCTCGGGCAGGCCTTCAACTTCGACCTGCTCGAGGCCCCGTTCGAGCCCGATGCGTTCCGTCGGATCATCGAGCGGAACCTGGCCGCCTCGGAGCAGTCCGGTGCCTCGAGCACCTGGGTGCTGTCGAACCACGACGTCGTGCGGCACCCCACCCGCTACGGCCTGCCGGACGGCACCGACACCGACGCCTGGCTCATGACGGACGGCACGACGCCGGAGCTTGACCGTGCACAGGGACTCCGTCGGGCCCGAGCGGCGACGATGCTGATGCTCGCGCTGCCCGGGGCGTCGTACGTCTACCAGGGCGAGGAGCTCGGGTTGCACGAGGCCGCCGCGATCCCGCGCGACCTGCTGCAGGACCCGAAGTGGCTCCGCACCGGACACACCGTCAAGGGCCGGGACGGCTGCCGCGTACCGATCCCGTGGACGCGCTCCGGACCGTCGTTCGGCTTCGGGGACGTCGCACCGCACCTGCCGCAGCCGCAGGACTTCGGGGAGTCCTCGGTCGAGGCCGAGGACGGCGATCCCGAGTCGACCCTGTCGCTGTACCGCCGGGCGCTGGCCGCCCGCCGTCGCCTGCAGCAGGGGGAGGCGCTGACGTGGCTGGAGTCCGGCTCCGAGGTCGTGGCGTTCGCGCGGCACGACGGCTGGCGTTCGGTCACGAACTTCGGCACCGCGCCGGTGCCCCTGCCGGCCGGGACCGTCGTCGTCGCGTCCGGGCCGCTCGACGGGGTCGCACCGGGGCTGCTGCCGGGTGAGACGACGGTGTGGCTGGCCTGAGCGGTCCGCTTGCGTCGTTCGTCCTCCACAGCCGGGAGGCCCGTGGGGGCGTTCCACAGATCGTCTCCCCGCCGCCCGGGGGTGACGTCCCGGTCGCGAGCATCGGGGCATGACAGATCCCACTGCATCAGCTCCAGCTCCTGCCCCAGCGTCTTCCCTCGACCGGCGGTCGTTCCGCTCGCGGGTCGTCCGCCGTCTCGCCGCGGCGTGCGCCACCCTGACCGCGCTCGGCGTGCTCGCGGCACCCGCGGTCCTGCCGTCCGGGTCGAGTGCGGCCGCCCTCGACTTCCCGTACGTCAACCAGTTCTCCAGTGCGTCCGGCGGTGCCCTGCACGGTGACGCCGCGGTGTCCGGCGGCCGACTGCGGCTCACCGACGACATCCGGAACCAGGCGGGGGCGTGGTCGACGAACGACACGTTCCCGTCCGACACCGGGCTCGAGATCGAGTTCACGTACGCGATGCACACCGAGAAGGACGACCCCGGCGCCGACGGCCTGCTGCTGTACCTGGCCGACGGCGCTGCGGCGCAGGGCGTCGGGTCCTTCGGCGCCGGTCTCGGGTACGCCTGCCGGAAGGAAGCGACCGAGGGCGGCGGTCGCGAATGTGACCTGCCGGGCGTCCCCGGGGGCTTCGCGGCCGTCGCGATCGACCACTACGGCAACTTCTCGTCACGCATCAACGGGTCCGGTCCCGGAGCACAGCCCGACCACGTGGTGGTCCGGGGCTCCGGCAACGGGACCGAGGGCTACCGGTACGTCGCCGGTGCCGCGGCACCTGGTGGCACCGTGACGGCCGGATCCACGCCCCGGACGGTCCGGATCACCCTGCTGCCCGACGACGACGGCGGGCTCGCGGTCTCCGTCCGGCTGCAGGTCGGCTCGACCATGCGCACCGTGCTCGACTCGGTCCCGCTGCACGGCGACGGGCAGGCCGCGCTGCCGAGCACGCTGCGCCTCGGGTTCGCCGGGGCCACCGGCAGCCACGTCGACAAGCACGAGGTCGACGCGCTCCGGGTCTGGAAGCCGGCGGACCTGTCCGTCGAGCACGACCTGCCCGCGACCGCGACGGCGGGCGAACCGCTCCGCTACACCGTGACGGCGCGGAACCCCGGCCCGAACGCCGCCGACCCGAGCCCGCTGCAGGTCGACGTGCCCGACGGCGTCGAGGACGTCACCTGGACCTGCACGGCCGCGGACGGCTCCGCCTGCGCGACCGGGTCGGGCACCGGTGACGTCGCGACCGACCTGTCGTTGCCCCGAGGGGGTTCGGCCGTCGTCACGATCGAGGGGCGGGTGGCCGAGGGCACGTCCGGAGCGCTGGAGAGCGTGGCCACCATCGCCCCGCCGACCTCGTTGTCCGACACGAACGAGGCCGACAACGCCTCGCGGGCGACCACCACCGTGACGGCACCGGTGATCGCCGCCGACGTCGAGACCGACAAGTCGGTGTCGCCGTCGACCGTCCGGCCCGGTGACGAGGTCGAGTACCTCGTGACGGCCCGGAACCGGGGGCCGTCCGTGGCGCAGCAGGTCGGGGCGGTCGACGACCTGCCCCAGGCCATGCGGTTCGTGGGCTCCGAGGACGGGTGCATTGCCGAGGGACAGCGGGTGACCTGCAGCTCCGACGTGTCGCTCGAGGTGGGCGAGACCCTGGACTTCCGCATCCGCGCCGAGCTCGACCCCGCGTACCAGGGGGACGGCTCCGACGTGGTGAACGTGGCGACGGCGACCTCGCCGACCGACGCGGACGGCGGCGACCCGTCCACCGGCGTCGCGATCGTCGTGGGCCCGGACGACGAGGGGCCCGCGCCGAGCCCCGTGCCGACGAGCGGCCCCGTGCCGACGACCGGGCCGGCTCCGGACGACGGGGACGCCGGTGGTGACGGTTCCGGCGGTGACGACGGTGACGGCGCCGGTGTCGACGACGACGGCGGAGCGGGTGACCCCGCAGCCGACCGTCGGGCGGCTGCCCCCGTCGGAGCCCTCGCCTACACCGGCGCCGAAGGGCTCGGCCTCGCCGCGGCGCTCGCCGCCCTGGCCGCCGCCGCCGGATCCGTGTGCTGGTGGCTCGCCCGGCGTCGTGCTCGTCGGGACGCGCCGTCCGACGACCCGCAGCAGCCCTGACACCGCCGGGACGGCACCGGACGGCGGTGTCGTCCCGGAGCACGGGTGTGGACGTCCACAGGGGGTCGAGTCCGCTCCGGTCGGGCGTCCACCCCACCGGCGGTAGGATCGGATCCACGATCCGCATGCCCGAAAGAGGTCTCGTGTCCGACACCGTGGACGACGCCACCACCGTGGAAGACGCGACCCAGCGCGCGCGGTACTGGCCGATCCCGATCCTCCGGGCGGTCCCCGCAGCGGTCGTTGCGATGGTGATCACCTTCTCGACCAACCACGCCGCGGGCTACGGTCTCCTGCTGTTCGGCGGCTTCGCCCTGGTCGAGGGCCTCGTGCTCCTGTTCGCCGGGATCTCCCGACTGCCCCTCGACGGTCGATCGCGTCGCACGACCCTGCTGCAGGCCGTCATCACCCTGCTCGCGGCCGTCGCCGCCTTCGCGTGCAACGGGTTCGGGCTGCCGGCCTTCATCACGGTCATCGTCGCGTTCGCGGTGCTGACCGGGGCCCTCGAGCTGTCGCAGGGGCTCCGTGCCCGGCGACGCTCGCCCTTCGCTCGCGACTGGACCACGATCGGCGGCCTCACGCTGCTGCTCGCGGTCGCCTTCCTCGTCACGCCGCCGGACTACTCCCAGCAGCTCGGTGGCGTGGAGCAGGTCACCGGCACCCTCGACGCCTCGATCGTGCTCGTCGGCCTGCTCGGCGCGTACCTCGCCATCACGGCCGTCTTCCACGTGATCGCCGGCCTCTCGCACAAGTGGGGCACGGCCACGCCGGCCGTCGCCCCGGACGGAGCACCACACGCATGACCACCCCCAGCCGTCGTGACCGTCTGCGCCCGGTCGAGCTCCTCGGGATCTCCGCGATCATCGCGGTGTTCACCGGGCTCGTCGTGCTGTTCTCGACGCGGGAACTGCAGCTGGCCGTGATCTTCCTCGGCGTCGCGTTCATCGTCGTCGTCGTCGTGCTCGCGATGCTGCAGCTCGCCTCGTCGAGCGAGCAGGACGACAACGACATGCTCGGCGGGCACAAGACGCCGGGCGAGGGCGACGGCGACGAGTTCCACTGAGCGACACCAGCGCCGCCGGTCCCGGCACAGGTTGGAGCGAGTTGCTGCGGAAATGTACTTATGCTCCCCAACAGCTCTTTGGCGTCGGTTCGGCAGGTCGATCCTCCGAGGAGCCGCATCGGACTGATCGCGAACCGGCGCCGATCTATGGGCGGATCCGGGTGCGGCGTGGGCATGTCTTACGGACAACGTTGGTTGCCGTGACCCAGGCGTCCAGAGCATGCTGCCTCCCGAGACTGTGATCGTGTCCTACCACGCTCGTTGGAAGCGAGCGTCACGGGTACGACTGATTCACAAGCTGCACTAAGCCATGACGAGCTTCTTTGGAGGATAGTCTGGCCGGAACGCGATCTCGGTCCTTCGCTGCTGCCAAGACTACGACGCGAGAAGCCATAGCGCTTGCGCTAGCGACCCATGCGATGATTGCTAGCCAGAGCTCTGGGAAGGTCACCATGCTGACGGAACTACAAGTCGAGCACTACCGATGCTTCGATCAAGTCGCGCTTTCGCTCCGGGCTGCCGAAAAGCCTGGCACGGGTTGGACTGTCTTGGTGGGTGAGAACGGCACGGGAAAGTCGAGCCTCCTTCAGGCGATCGTATTTGCTTTGCTCGACCCGAGGCCATTGACGGCTTTGAATAGCACTCCGTGGGTCATGGTGAGGCAAGGTTCACCGGATGGCACTGCGGCCTCCATGTCGGTAACACTCGATAACGATGAAACCTTCCGGAAGACCGTAAAGAATAGCCGCGGCTCGTATGTCGAGCAGTCGGACGTGCGTTCGAGTACGACCGAACTCCCGCTGGTTATGGCGTTCTCGGCAAGACGTCGAATTGCCAAGCCGGGGGAGCTCCCGGAGACCAGTAACTTCGAAGTCGAGAGGGTGCGCGGACTATTCGACCCAAATCTGCCCTTGCTTGCGCATGACGCATTCGCGCAGCTCACAACAAAGGGGCAGCGGAGGGAATTTGCCGGCGTTGTGCGTGACGTTATCGTCCACAAGTTGCGGGATTCCAACGAAAGATTGTTCCCACTCGTCGACGCTTTTGAGCTTCGCGGGAACGGCGGCGTCACGACAAACGCTCAGCTTCTCGAGCAGGAGCGCTTCGGGCTCCGATACGGGACCGCATACCAAGCAAAGGTCGCGGTTCAGGATCTGAGTGATGGCTATCAGGCGATGTTGACAATCGTCTTAGAAATCCTCACTCAGGCGGCTCTTCACAAAGAAGCTGTCCCCGATCCCGCTTCCCTTCGTGCAGTGGTTCTCATCGATGAACTTGAGGCGCATTTGCACCCTCGTTGGCAGCGGAGCGTTATGCCACTTCTGCGGGAGATTTTTCCATACGTTCAGTTCGTAATCACCACGCACTCGCCACTAGTAGTTGGCAGTGCTGAACCCGGTGAGGTGCAACTGCTGACTGTTAGCGACGACGGGGGTGACGTTCAGGTAGATTCTCTGGACGAGCGGCTCCAGGCCCTCGACGCGGATGAGATCTATGACGCGGTGTTCGGCGTACCCCGCGCGTCGAGTGACGCCTATATCCGACGAGAGCGTGCGTATGCTCACGCGATCGCTCAGGGTAAGACGCCCAACCCCGAGATTGCCGGAATACTCGAGAATGCCTGGAGTGACCGGAATGAACTTCTCGACCGATGATCAGGCTTAGCCGCACTGGACTTGCCCCGACCCGAAAGCTTTTGGCGGCGCAAGCAGATTTGGCGTCGATGGACGATGCCGAAGGAGCTCTCTACGTGAATCTCCGTCCGGCGTCGGAGGCGTGGAAGTCCGTTCGTGCAGGGCTTGAGAAGGCACAGTTCGACAAGTGCGGTTGGTGCGAGTCGCCTTTCGATGATGTTTGTGTCGAAGTCGACCATATTCGACCTAAGGGTGCAAGGAGGTACTGGTGGCTGGCTTTCGAGCTCAGTAATCTCCTAGCCGCTTGTAGATCCTGCAACAACAAAAAGCGTGCTAAGTGGCCGCTCTTGCCCGGCGGTGAGCGACTGTCGCCGAGGCAATTCCCGCCGATGTTGTCCGAGCGGCCGGCAATAGTAGATCCGACGGTGGAAGATCCTGAGCCACACTTCGATCTTCAGAACCTAGGTGGTCGATGGCGAATTGTTGGACGCTCAAACCGCGGTCAAAGGACGGTCGAGGTACTCGCTCTCGACCGTGATCGCCTTAGTAACAAGCTGTCCTTTCACCTAGATGCGGTGGTTAGGCCATGCATCGATCGGGCGCAAGCGGCACTAGTTTCGGGGAATCGATTGGACTGGGAAGAATCAGTCAAAGACTTGGCCCGTTTCTGTGCTGTCGAATCACCGTATTCTGCAATGACGACCCTGCTAGTCAAGAAGTCGTTCGCTTAGCGGTTATGGACGTCAGGCGCTAGTTCTCAGTGCGAACCCGGTCAAGCGTCGATGCTGGACTTAGGATGCGGACAGTCGGGTGCCAAAACTTCTGCTCTATCTGCCCGGTCCCAGCAGGTGTCCCGACACGGAGGAGCCTTGCAGCGGGGCGAGTCGACACGCCCGAGATCACGAATCCGCCACGGTCCTGTCAGGATCGCGGGTCCTGCCGACACCTCTGAGTGAAGGAGGTGGGATGTGGACGTGACGACCGGCACCGACACGGACGAAGGACTCGTCCGTGCGATGGCACAAGGGGACACCGGCGCGCTCGCCCGGGCGTTCGACCGGTACGCCGCCACCCTCACCCGCTACGCGTGGGCGCTCGTCGACGACCGGTCCGACGTCGAGGAGATCGTGCAGGACGCGTTCCTGACGCTCTGGCAGCGCGCCGCGACCCTGGAGCTGCCGGCGGACACGGTGCTGCCGTGGCTGCTCGTCGTGTGCCGCAACCACGCCTTCAACACCGGCCGCAAGCAGGCCCGGCGCCGCACGGACGAGCTCCCGGAGCACCTCGCCTCGCCCGCCGACCACGACGAGGCCCGCGAGACCCTGCGCTGGGTCCGCGCCGAGATCGCCGCGCTCCCGGACCTCGACCGCCGCATCTGCGAGCTCTGCCTGCTCGAGGGGCACTCGTACGCCGAGGCCGCCGAACTCCTCGGACTCACGGTCGGCGCGGTCACCCAGCGGGTGTCCCGCAACCGTCGACGACTCAAGAAGGTGGTGATGCACGATGAACACTGAGCCTCCGCAGGGAGACGACCTGCAGCGCATGCTCGTCTCGATGAAGCAGAACGTCCTCGAACGTGCCACCCCGCTCCCGAAGCGTCGTCGGGGCCGGTCCGGGATCGTCATCGGTGTCGTCGCGCTGCTCGCCGTCGGCACCGCGACCGGTGCGGTCGCCCTGACCCTGTCGCAGCAGAACGCCGACCCGGTCGCCGCTCCCACCCAGACCCAGCAGCCCGAGCCCGCGCCGTCCTCCACAACGCCGAGCTCCGCCCCGATCACGGGTGCCCCGGTCCCGAAGCCCACCCCGACGTCGACACCGACCCCCGCAGCGGCGACCATCCCCACGGACTGTCGCGCGCTCGTCCCCGCCGAGGACTACGACCGCTTCTTCGGTGACACCCCGCTGACGCAGGCCGACCCACCGTCGGGTACCGATCGAGTGCCGGACGGTCAGGACCCGGAGGGCACCCAGTCGAAGGTCTCCTGCTCGTGGCGTGACCCGCGCGCGGACGTGTCCGGGATCGAGGTCCGGGCCGGGACCGCCACCGAGGCGACCATCCAGCGGGAGATCGAGGAGTTCCCCGCGTACGACGGCGGCGGGACCTGCACGGAGCGTGACGGCGGAACCTTCTGCCAGTCCCGCGGGATCGTCGAGCCGTACGGCGTCGAGAAGGCCTACACGTACTTCGCCCGCGGTGACACCTGGATCACCATCGAACAGACCAACGTCCCGACCGACGGGCTCCTGCCCGCCCTCATCGCGACGTTCTGGGGGGACTGACGGCCTGGAGGCACGTGGCGGACTCGACCCGTGCCTCCAGTCCGTCGGTGGGGCCGACCCCACCGCCCCGCCTCACCCCACCCGCGCCGCCACGATGTCGCGCGCCAGCGTCCGGACCGCGCGGCTCGGCTCCGGGGACGTCCGGACCGCCAGGCCGATGCGGAGCGGGTCGACCTCGTCCTCCAGGTCGAGCACCGCCCCGTCGTACCGCACCCCCGAGTCCGGCACGACCCCGACGCCGAGCCCGGCGGAGGCGAACCGGATCACGGCGGGCATGTCGTTCATCTCCGCGACGATGCGCCGACGGATGCCGAGCCGCTCGAGTGCCCCGTCGAGGATGATCCGGTTGCCGAACCCGTGCGCCGTGTCGACGAACGGTTCGTCGGCGAGTTCGGCGAGCGACACCGACGACCGACCGGCGAGCGGGTGGTCCGCCGCGGTGAACACCCGGAACGGCATCTCCCGCAGCGGCTCCACGACGACGCCGGCGGGCACGGTGGGCAGGCCCGTGTAGGCGATGTCGAGCCGCCCGGCGACCAGGTCCTGCACGAGGCCGGTCGTCCCCGACGGTGAGGTCATCAGCTCCACGGCGACGAGCGGGTGCTGTCGTCGGAACCGCTGCAGCACGCCCGTCAGGTCGACGATGTCCATGCTCGTGAAGATGCCGAGCCGCACCCGGCCCCGCAGGTCGGCGTCGTCGGCGGTGGCCAGGTCGCGCATCCGGTCGAGGGACTCGAGCACCGCGCGGGCGTGGGGGAGCAGGCCCTCGCCGGCGGGGGTCAGCACGAGCTGTCGTCCGGTGCGGTCGAAGAGCCGCACGCCGAAGCTGCGCTCGAGCGAGGCGATGCCCGCGGACACCGTGGACTGCGCGGCCCAGAGCCGTTCCGCCGCCCGGGTGACGCTGCCCTCGGCGGCGACGGTGACGAACTGTTCGAGCAGTCGGGTCTCCATCGTCCGAGTATCGAACAGATCGATCGTGCACATCAAGCGCATCCGTTGGACTCGATGCACCGCGAGCGCGATCATCGGAGCATGTCAACCGTCACCGACACCCCGACGGGCACCGTCCCCGCCACCACCGCCGCTCCCGCATCCGCGAGCGACCGTGTCGTCGCCCCGCGCGGACGCCGTGTCCACAGCCGTCGGCGCCACGGTTTCGGCTTCTGGGCCGTCGCCTTCGCGTTCCTCACGGTGATGGCCTTCGCGACCGTCCCCGCACCCCTCTACGTCATCTACCAGGCCCGCGACGGCTTCCCGACCTTCACCACGACGGTGATCTTCGCGGCGTACGGGGTCGGGGTCGTCGGGTCGCTGTACCTGGCGGGGCACCTCAGCGACGTGCACGGACGCCGTCCGCTCATCCTGGTGTCGATCGCCCTCGAACTCGTCGCCGCCGTGCTGTTCCTGCTCTGGAACGACGTCACCGGCCTCGTCGTCGCCCGGCTCGTGACCGGCCTCGGCGTCGGGACGCTGACGGCGACCGCGACGGCACACCTCGGTGAGCTCCGGGTCCGTGCCACCGGGTCGAGCGACTCCGCGAAGGGCGCGAGCGTCGCCGCGGGAGCCGTGAACCTCGGTGGGCTGTCGCTCGGCGCCCTGGTCGGCGGTGCACTCGCCGAGTTCGTCGGGCAGCCGCTCATGGTCCCGTACGTGGTGTTCGTGATCGCGCTGGCCGTCGCGTTCGTCCTGGTGCTCGCCGCACCGGAGACGGTCGACCGTCCCGAGCAGCCCGTGGCCTACCGCCCACAGCGCATGCAGGCGCCGGAGGGGCAGGGGGCCGCGTTCTGGGCCGCCGGCGCAGCCGCGTTCGCCGCGCTCGCCGTGCAGGGCCTCTTCACCTCGGTCGCGCCGAGCTTCCTCGGCACCACGTTCCACGTCACCGACCGCCTGGCCGCCGGTGCCACGACCTTCGGGGTCTTCGCCGCGAGCGCGCTGTCGCAGATCGTCTTCGCCCGACTGTCGCAGCGTGCGCAGATCCGCCTCGGCATGGTGCTCCTGGTCGTCGGCCTGGTCGTCCTCGCCGTCGCCGCGGTCCTGCTGCAGGTCGCCGGGTTCATCGGCGGCGGGGTCGTCGCGGGAGCCGGCGTCGGCCTGCTGTTCCGCGCCGCGATCGGCAGCGCCGCAGCACTGGTCGGCCCGGAGCGCCGGGGCGGCGTGCTCGCCGCCACGTTCCTCATCGCGTACGCCGGGCTCACCGTGCCGGTCGTGGCCGTCGGGGCGGCGCTGCTGGTGATCCCGACGCTCCCCGTCCTGATCGGGTACGTGGTGCTCGTCGCCGTCCTGGCCGTCGTCGCCGGCACCCGGCTGGCCGCGCGCGCCTGACGTGTGGCGGGCCTCCCGTCCGCCCGGAACCAGGTTCCGGACACCGCACCACGCGATCGCGCAGTGCGGTGTCCGGAGCCTGGTTCCGTCGTGCGGTCGAACTCCCGGCATACTGGGCGCGTGCCCCGGAACCGCAACCGTCCCGTGATCACCGGCGTCGCGGCCGTGGTGGCCGCCGGTCTCCTCGCCGGCGGGTTGTTCCTGACGGCACGGCAGGGCGCGGACGACCCGACCATCGGTGCCGGCTCGGCCTCACGGACGCCGAGCGACGCGCCGACGGCCGCCGGTGACGGCACCGTCACGATCACCCGCACCGGGCCGGACATGCCCGGCAGCACCGCGCTCGGCCGATGCGACACCACGACCCAGGCGGCCGTCGCGCAGTACGAGACCGAGGCCCTGGGCCGCGTCACCCTGCAGTGCGGCACCGCTGCCCAGGGCTACGAGCACATCCGGGTGCGGCACACCGCCGACTGGCAGGACGTCGTCACCGGGCACGGCTCGCGCGACTGGGACGACGCCATGCTCACCGCGGTGCAGACGGCGCTCGAGGACCCGCGCCCCGGGTTCCCGCTCGACGCCGGCGACGGCAAGGTCTGCTACGCCGCACCCGTCCGGTTCGACGACGGTTCACGCCCCGACGACGAGCCCTGGGTGAAGGTGATCGTCTCGGCCACCACCGACCGGGTGATCACGGCGTACCCCACGCGCACCGACGACTGCTGACGCGGCACCTGCGGACACCCGTTGTGCGACAGACCACGCGTCGATCACCTGGTGGATCGTCGCGAAGCCGAAGCGACCCCGACCTAGACCCGCACGCCCGAGCGCGGACCCTACGCGTGCACCTCGTACTCGTGCCGCCGGTGCGACACCGGCTCCAACTGGAACGTCGAGTGCTCCACCGGCACGTCGAAGTGCTCCGCCACGCACCGCTGCAGCTCGTCGAGGATCGCCGGGGCGTGCGCCGTCGAGAAGCAGTGGTCGTCGACGACCACGTGCGCGGTCAGGTTCGGCACCCCGGTCGCGACGAGCGTGGCGTGCAGGTCGTGCACCGCGATGACGTGGTCGAGTTCGAGGATGTGACCACGCACGTCGTCGAGGTCGAGCCCCGGCGGCGTCGACTCGAGCAGCACGTTCGCGGTCTCGCGCAGCAGCCGGATCGCTCGCGGCAGGATGAGCAGGCCGATCAGGATCGCGGCGACGGAGTCCGCCCGCTCCCACCCGGTCAGCATGAGCACGACCGCGGCGATGATGACGGCGACTGACCCGAGGGTGTCGTTGAGGACCTCGAGCCGGGCGGCGCGCGACGTGAACCCCTCGCCCGAGGCCCGCAGCAGCACCGCGTAGGCCACCAGGTTGCCGACGAGTCCGACGATGCCGAAGACGAGCAGCGGCCCGGAGTGGATCTCCTCCGGCACGAACAGCCGCTGCACCGCCGAGATGATCACGTAGACCCCGACGGCGAGCAGGATCGCGGCCTGCGCGGTGGCCCCGAGGACCTCGGCCCGCTGGAAGCCCCAGGTGCGCTGTGCAGTCGGGGACCGGCGGGCGAGCCGCGTCGCGACGAGCCCGATGCCGAGTCCGCCGGTGTCGACGACCATGTGCCCGGCATCGACGAGCAGCGCGAGCGAACCCGTGACCACGGCGCCCACGACCTCGGCGAGCAGGATGCCCGCCGAGATGCAGAACGCGATGAGCAGGGCGCGCTCCGAGGCGTGCCCGACGCCGTGCCCGTGGTCGTGTCCCATGTGCGACATCGTAGGGATCCGCACTGACGACATGCCAGGATCGAACCGTGAGCCGGTCGCCCTACGAGCTGTCCACGCCGCCGGACGTGCTGGCTCGGCTGCACCCGCGGCTCCGCACGTACTTCGGCCCCGTTCCGCCCGGGCACGTCGGCCGCGGCGAGGGCGTCTTCGACGTCGTCGGCACCCCACGTCGGTGGCTCTGGCCGGTGCTCGCGGTGTTCGCCCGCGATTCCGTCATGTTCCCGGTCTGGGAGCGGGACGTCCCGTTCACGGTCGAGAACCGGCCGGCTCGCGTCCGCCGCGGGTCAGGGGTCAGCCTGGAGGCCCGGGTCGCCGTCCGCGCGCACCGCACCTTCCGGTTCCGCTCCGGGAGCCGCACGATGGTGGACGCCATCACCGCCGAACCGGACGGCCTGGTCGACCACCTGGGTCGCCACGGGCGCGTCAGCGCCCGGCTCCGGGCGCAGGTCGACGCTGACGGCCCGGACGCGGGCGCCCTGCGCCTGGTCTCCATGCGCGTGACGTTCCGTGCGCTGGGACGCGATCTGCGCCTCCCGGTCGCCCTGAGCCCGCGTGTGACGCTGATGGAACGATTCGATGACGAAGCGGACCTCCAGCGCGTGTCCCTGGTGCTCTCGGCACCGGTGCTCGGCACGCTGTACCGGTACGAGGGGGCGTTCCGGTACGAGATCGCGCCGGACACAGAACGGGGATGAGATGAGCGACCAGAAGGGCCGCGTCGTGATCGCGGGAGCGAGCGGCTTCGTGGGGCGGTACCTGCGGGACGCCTTCACGGAAGAGGGGTACCGGGTCGTCACCATCGGCCGGACCGGCGACGCCGTGTGGGGCAACACCATGCGCATCCGGGAACTCGTCGACGGCGCCGCCATGGTCGTGAACATGGCGGGCAAGAGCGTCAACTGCCGCTACGGCCGACGCAACCGCGCGGAGATCATGCGCTCGCGGGTGGACACCACGCTCGAGCTCGCCGAGGCCATCCGCACGTCCGAGCACCCGACGCCGCTGTGGATGAACGCCTCGACCGCGACGATCTACCGGCACGCCGACGACCGACCACAGGACGAAGCGACGGGGGAGATCGGCGAGGGGTTCTCGGTCTCCGTCGCCCGCGCGTGGGAGGACGCCTTCTTCGGCGCCGACCTGCCCGGCACCCGTCGCGTGGCGCTCCGGATGGCGATCGTGTTCGGCGACGGCAGCGCCCTGCTGCCGCTCCTCCGGCTCGCGCAGGCCGGCCTCGGCGGGCCGCAGTACGACGGGCCGTGGGTGCCGACGCGCTCCCGGCTCCGCGCCGGCACGTACCACCACCACCGGCCCACGCACGGTCGGCAGCGCTTCAGCTGGGTGCACATCGCCGACGTCCTCGGGTCGATCCGGTTCCTCCGCGACCACCCGGAGATCGAGGGGCCGGTGAACATCTCGAGCCCGAACCCGTCCGACAACCGCACCGTGATGGCGACCCTCCGCGACGCCGTCGGGCGCCGGTTGGGCGTGCCGACCTGGCGGTGGATGCTCGAGCTCGGGTCGTTCGCGATCCGCACCGAGACCGAACTCGTGCTGAAGAGCCGGTGGGTGGTGCCGACCCGGTTGACCCAGGCCGGCTACGAGTTCCGGTACCCGCACCTGCGCGGGGCGCTCGCCGGGATCATCGCGGAGCGTCGCCAGCACCGGGGCTGAGCGCCGGGTCGAGGTCGCGCGGACTGCCGCTCGCGAGCGGTCCGTGCGGCACGTCGTGCGACCTCGGCGACACGGCAGCGGCGCGTCGTGCGACCTCGTCGACGGGGGCCGGTCGCGGCCCGTGGTCCCGCGCCGGTCGCGACGACCACAGCACGGCGGCCACGACGACCGCGCCGGCGAGCACCTCGACCAGGTCGGGCACCTCGCCGAAGGCCGCCCACGACGCGAGCACCCCGACCACGGGCACGAGCATCGAGAACGGCGCGACCGTGCTCGAGGGGTAGGCCGCCAGCAGCCGCGACCAGATGCCGTAGCCCACCAGGGTGGCGACGACCACGATGTAGAGCAGGCCGAGGTCGGCGGGCAGCGCGGCCGCCGTGAACGCCGAACCGAGTGCGGTGCCGATGCGGTCCGGACCCTCGACCACGAGCGACAGCACGACCATCGGGACCGGCGGCACGACGGACCACCACAGGGTCAGGTGCAGCGGGTTCGCGGCCCCGGCCCGCCGGGTCGCGACGTTGCCGATCGCCCACCCGAGCGCACCGCACAGTGCGAGCACGACGGGCAGCAGCGCAGCGGTCTGGGAACGGTGCAGGGCGATCGCGGCGAGGGCGGCCACGGCGACGGTGACCCCGACGACCTGCCGGCCGGTCAGCCGCTCGCGCAGGAACACCCCGGCCAGCACCACCGTGAACGGCGCGGAGGCCTGCAGCACGAGCGAGGCCAGCCCTGACGGCATGCCGGACGCCATGCTGAGGTAGAGGAACGAGAACTGCAGCACGCCGAGCCCGAGACCGACGAGCAGCAGCCGCCCGAACGGGATCCGCGGCCGCGGCACGAACAGCAGCGTCGGGACCGCCAGGATCGTGAACCGCAGCGCTGCGAGCAGGAACGGTGGGAAGTGCTCGAGCGCGAGTGCCGTCGCGGGGAAGTTCAGTCCCCAGACCACGGCGACGACGACGGCGAGGAGGCGGTCTCGGGTGGTCATGCTCCCCATCGTCCCGGCCCGCACGTTGTAGGTCCATCGAAACCTTCACGAACGACGATGTAGGGTCCCTGCATGGTCGACTTCGACGTGCAGCTGCTGGCGGTCCTGCGGGAGCTCGCCGAGCGCGGCAGCGTCACAGCCGTCGCCGAGGCCACCCACCGCACACCGAGCGCCGTCTCCCAGCAGCTGCAGACGCTGCAGCGGCAGGTCGGCGTCCCGCTGGTCGAACGCGTCGGGCGCGGGGTCCGGCTGACCCCGCACGGCGAAGTGCTCGCGGGCCTGGCCTCCGGGGTCGCGACCGCCATCGCGCGGGTGGACGCCGCCTGGCAGGAGCACCTCGGCGGCACGACCGGACCGGTGTCGCTGGCGATCTTCCCGTCGGCGGCGGAACTGCTGCTGCCCGGCGTGCTCACCCGGATGCAGGCGCACCCGGGCATCGCGCTGACCCTGGTCGACGTGGACGTCAGCGAGGGGGAGTTCGCACCGCTCGCGGCCGACCACGACGTGGTCGTCGGGCACCGGTCGGACGGCGTCCGCCCGGCGGACCAGGGATCGGTCGACACCGTGCCGCTGCTCCGCGAACCCCTCGACGTGGCCCTGCCGCCCGGGCACGCCCTGGCCGGCCGCGCACGCGTGGGCATCGACGAGGTCGTCGGGGAACGCTGGATCGGCGTGCCGGAGGGCTACCCGATCGACCGGGTGCTGCACGCGATGGCTGCGGCGACGGACACCCCGCCGAGTGTCGCGTTCCGGACGATCCACCTGCCGGTCATCGAGAACCTGGTGGCGGGCGGCCACGGCATCGCACTCGTCCCGCGGTACACGTCGGGGACGCGGGCCGCCGGGCGCTTCCACCTGGCGGAACTCGCCGACGTCCGTGCCGGACGCCGCATCGAGGCACTGGTCCGCCCCGACCGTGCCGTCCGTCCCGTGGTGCGCACCGTCCTGGAGGCGCTGGTCGCCGTGGCCCTGGACGTCACCACCTGAGACGGTGGCGCCCACCGCCGGACGCACGCCGTGCCTCCAGGCCGCCTGTCAGCGCACCTGGAACGTCAGCGCACCTGGAACGTCAGCGCACCTGGAACGTCAGCGCACCTGGAACGGCGTGCCGAGCGGCAGGCGCTCCGCCAGCGCCGTGATGTCGGCGTTGTGCATGCGGATGCAGCCGTGCGAGGCGGCGGTGCCGATGCTCGACGTGTCCTCCGTGCCGTGCAGCCCGATCTGGCCGGGGCCACCGCCGAACGAGTTGAGCACGTCCGAGAACGCCGTCGTGCCGTACGCGTACGGGCCGTAGCCCTCGTTGGTCGGTGCGAGCAGCTCGGTCAGCGCGAACCGGCCGGTCGGCGACGGTGTGCCGCCGGTGCCGGTGGCGACGGGGTAGCTGTCGACGACCTTGCCGTCCTTGTACAGGTCGAGCGTCTTCGTCGAGCGGGTGACGACGATCGCGTACGGGTCCTCGGTCAGGCTGACGGCGCTGGTCGGCACCCAGCCGGTGCTGCCGTTCGGGCGCTGTGCGAGCTGCACCTCCGCCCAGCCGTCCTGCTGGTCGACGACCCGGAAGACGAGCGGGGCACCGGACGCCTGCGGGTTCTCGAGGGTCTGTGTCGCCGTGCCGCCCGCGCTCGCGCTGACCGGGACGGACGCGCCGGTCACGGCGGCGACCGTGGTGCTGGCCGGGGCGTCGAGCGCGTCGACGGGTGCTGCCGACCGGGTCGGCTCCGGTGTCGTCGTCGGGGTGGGCGTCGGCGCCGCGACGGACCGGGTCGGTGTCGGGGCGGGCGCGGCTGACAGGGGACCGAGCGCGACGAACGCGACGGCCCCTGCGCAGACGACGGCCACGGCGGCGGCGATCACAGTCGCACGCCGCCGTGGCTCGGTCGGGAGGATCGGCAAGATCAGCCCGTGAAGTTCGCCGTTCCGGGTACCGGGACGGCGACCGGTGCCGTGCCCGGGTCACCGGCAGCGGCCGGGTCGGCGATGAAGGCGCCATCGGCCGAAGCCGTCTGGGTCGAGGACCGGCCTTCGAGCGTGGCGGTGTACGCGCCGGCGCTCACGGCGCCCTCGGGCAGGACCACCACGACGACGATGTCGCCCTCGTCGTCCGCCACCGAGGCGTTGGTGCGGATCGAGTAGGTCTCGCCACCCTGCGTGATGGTCGCCGCGACGGACTCGTTCGGGGCGAAGCCTGCACCCGTCACCTGGAATCCGGTGAGGGTCTGTGACACGCGCACGGACGTCGGCGCGTCGGCGGTCGCGGTCGGCTGCGGCGTGAAGTACGTCGTGGTGTCGTCGATGCGCAGCGCGGAGATCGAACCGCTGGCGTCGGCGGCGAGGGACTGACCGTTCGCCTCGAGCGGGGCGGCGAGGCTCTTCAGCTCGCTGCTGGGCAGCGCGCTCGGTGCCGGGGTGCCGTCGACGGTCGGGGCCGGGGTGGGCTCGTCGGTCGGAGCGGGCGTCTCGGTCGGCTCGGGCGTCGGCGGGGCCGTGGTGTCGGCGGCGACGTCGATGCCGACGTAGACGACGTACCCGACGACCTGCGCGTCGGCGGCCTCGAGGTCGGCCGTGAGCTCCGTCGTCGACTCGACCTCGCCGGTCGCGGGGTCGATCCAGTTGCTGGTGCCGTCGGAGATGCCGACGCCGTCACCGGTCTCGGGCGCGTCCGTGGCGAAGACCACGGTCTGCGCGCTGGTGTCGCCGCCCTCCTGGACCGCGAGACCGAAGCTCGTCGCGCCGGTGGTCGTCATGCTGATGCCGGCGGCGAGGGCGGGGACGCTGCTCGCGGGCACGGGCTTGTTCAGGCCGCGGACCAGGCCGACGGCCTCGCCCTCGGAGACGGACAGGCCGTCCTCGTCCAGCGTGGCGTGGTCGGCGATCGAACCGCCACCGTCCAGGTCGGTCACGGACGCCCAGTACCACTGGTCGGTCAGCGGGAAGGTGCCCGTCGGCGCGGCGGTGAAGTCGTCGGCCGAGTCGGTCCAGGTGACGATGGCCGAAGCAGCGGTGCTCGTCACCAGGGCGGTCGAGACCGTCGGGACGAGGGCGGCGGAGACGCCGAGCACGGTGGCGCCGACGGCGGCCGCGGTGATGCGAGAACGAAGCACGGTGTGGAGATCCATCCGGTCAGTGGACAGGGTGCATCCACTGCGACGCCCCCCGTGCTGAGATGTACTCAGCGATACGAACCTATCGAACCGCTCAGGATTCCGCACCCCCCGGACGCGGATCCGATGACGGACCGACGACCGTCCGGCCGCCGGTCCGTCGTGCTCAGACGTCGAGGTGGTCGACCAGCTCGTCCGCCAGGCCCGTGTAGGTCGCCGGCGTCAGGTTGGTCAGCCGGGCCTTCGCGCCGTCGGAGATGTCCAGACGGTTCACGAAGACGATGAGGTCCTGCTGGCTCACCCGCTTGCCGCGCGTGAGCTCCTTGAGCATCGCGTAGGGGTCCTCGATGTTCGACTGCCCGGCGGTGACCTCGGCACGGATGACCGTCTGGATCGCCTCGGCGAGGACCTCCCAGTTGTGGTCGAGGTCGTCGGCGAGCTTGGCCTCGTTCACGGCGATCTCGCCCAGACCGCGGCGCAGGTTGTCGAGTGCGAGCAGCGAGTGCCCGAACGCGACGCCGATGTTCCGCTGGGTGGTGGAGTCGGTCAGGTCGCGCTGCAGTCGGCTCGTCACGAGGGTCTCGGACAGCGTCGAGAAGAGCGCCGACGAGATCTCGAGGTTCGCCTCGGCGTTCTCGAACTTGATCGGGTTGATCTTGTGGGGCATCGTCGACGACCCGGTGGCACCCGCCACGGGGATCTGCGTGAAGTACCCCATCGAGATGTAGGTCCACACGTCGGTGGCCAGGTTGTGCAGGATCCGGTTGGCGTGACGCACCCGGTCGTAGAGCTCGGCCTGCCAGTCGTGCGACTCGATCTGCGTGGTGAGTGGGTTCCACGTCAGGCCGAGGCCCTCGACGAACTCGCGGGACAGCGCGGGCCAGTCGGCCTCGGGGTCGGCGGCGAGGTGTGCCGAGAAGGTGCCGGTCGCGCCGGAGAACTTGCCGAGGTACTCGCCGCCCTCGATCTGGGCGAGCACGCGCTCGAGTCGGTAGACGACGACCGCGAGCTCCTTGCCGAGCGTCGTCGGGGTGGCCGGCTGACCGTGCGTGTGCGAGAGCATCGGCACGCTCCGCAGCTCGACGGCGAGCGTCCGGAGCTTCTCGAGCACGGCACGGAAGCCGGGCAGCCAGACCTGGTCGACGGTGTCCCGCACGGTGAGTGCGTAGGACAGGTTGTTGACGTCCTCGCTCGTGGCGGCGAAGTGGGTGAGCTCGGCGATCGCGTCGAGCCCGAGCTCGGACAGTCGGCGGCGCACGAAGTACTCGACGGCCTTGACGTCGTGACGGGTCGTCGCCTCGATCTCGGCGAGCTCCGCGATCTGGTCCTGGCCGAAGGTCTCGACGATCCGGCGCAGTGCTGCCTTGTCGTCGACGCTGAGCGGCGAGGTGGTGAACATCGCGTGGTCGGTCAGGAAGATGAGCCACTCGACCTCGACCACGATGCGCGCGCGGTTGAGGCCGGCCTCGGAGAGGTGCTCGCCCACCGTGTGCACGATCGGGTAGTAGCGCCCGTCGAGCGGGCTGATCGGCTGCGGGGGAAGGGGGGTCATGGGGCTCCCTGACGGACTGCCGGCTCGAGCTGGTGGAAGAGCGCCCGGCAGGCCCGTTCGACGGTCGAGAGCACTCGGTCGAACTCGTGCCGGTCCGCGTAGTACGGGTCCGGCACGTCGGCCTGCTGGGGCCAGGCTGCGTCGTACCGCAACAGGAGCGTCACCTTGGCGGAGTCGTCCATGGTCGGGGCCCACGAACGCAGGATGCGCTCGTGGGAGCGGTCGAGTGCGACCACCAGGTCGAGGTCCGGGAACCGGTCCGGGTCGAACTGACGGGCGCGATGCCTGCTGCCATCGTATCCGCGCGCCGCCAGCGCTGCGATCGTGCGCTCGTCGGCGGGTTCGCCGACGTGCCAGTCACCGGTACCGGCCGACTCCACCTGGAACCGGTCGGCGAGACCGGCGTCCGCAGCGATCTGCGCGAACACGACACCGGCCATGGGGGAGCGGCAGATGTTGCCGCTGCAGACGAACGAGACGCGGAACGGGGCGTCGACGTCCTGGGTCATGAGCACATCATGACGCAGGGCGGGGTCCTCCGCGAGGTCCGCCGGGGTCACGCCCGCTGGCGGTTGAGCACCGGGCGGGCGAAGAGCCCGATCAGCCAGGCGAAGACCGCGAGCACGAAGGCACCGACGATGCCCCAGCCGAAGGAGTCGACCTCGAGCCCGAAGCCGAACGCCTCCGAGATGCCCGCGACGATGAGCAGCAGGATCGCGTTCACGACGAACGAGATGAGCCCGAGCGTGAGGATGTAGAGCGGGAACGCCACGATCCGGATGAGCGTGCCGATCACCGCGTTCACGAGACCGAACACGAACGCCACGAGCAGGAAGGTGAGGACGGTCGCAGTGGTCCCGCCGTCACCGAACGGCGTCACGGAGACGCCGCTGACGATGAGCGTGGTGAGCCAGAGCGCGAGGGCGTTGACGACGAGGCGGACGAGGAATCGCATGCGCCCATGATGCCCTCGCTTCCCCTCGTGGGTGCCGTGGGCCTGCCGGTAGCCTGAACCCGTGAGCGAGCAGCGTGTGCACATCCGGCCCGAGGTGGCCGTCCTCCCCGCGTACAAGCAGGGGCGACAGGCGTCCGACTCCGCCTACAAGCTGTCGAGCAACGAGAACCCGTTCCCGCCGCTCCCCGGGGTCGTCGAGGCCGTGCAGGCCCAGACCTCGTACAACCGCTACCCCGACGCCACCGCCCTCGCCCTGCGCGCCGTGCTGGCCAACCGCTTCGGGCTGACCGCCGAGCAGGTGCACGTCGCCCCGGGAAGTGTCGCGATCCTGCACGAGCTCGCCCGCGCGACCTCCGGCCCTGGTGACGAGATCGTCTACGCCTGGCGCTCGTTCGAGGCGTACCCGGGCGTCGTCACGGTTGCCGGCGCCACGAGCGTGCAGGTGCCGAACCGCGCCGACGGCGGGCACGACCTCGACGCGATGGCCGCGGCCGTCACCGAGCGCACCCGCATGGTGCTCGTCTGCTCGCCGAACAACCCGACGGGGCCGATCGTGACCGCCGCGGAGTTCGACGCGTTCATGGCCGCGGTGCCGCAGTCGGTGCTGGTCGTGCTCGACGAGGCATACGCCGAGTTCGTGACCGACGAGGCCGCCGTGCACGGTCACCCGCTGCTCGCCGCGCACCCCAACCTCGTGGTCCTCCGCACCTTCTCGAAGGCGTACGGGCTCGCCGGGCTCCGCGTGGGCTACGCGCTCGGTCCGGACTACGTGCTCGACGCCGTCCGGGCCTGCGCGATCCCGCTGTCCGTGACCGCCCAGGGCCAGGCGGCGGCGCTCGCCAGCCTGGAACGCGAGGCCGAGCTGCTCGAGCGCGTGACCGAGATCGCCACCCTGCGCGACCGGATCGTCGTCGAGCTCCGGGCACAGGGCTGGGACGTCCCCGACGCCCAGGGCAACTTCCTCTGGCTGCCGACGGGCGAGCGGACGGCGACCGCGGCGGCCGCGTTCGAGGCCGCCGGCATCATCGTCCGGGCCTTCCCGCCTGAGGGCATCCGCATCTCGATCGGCGAGCACGAAGCTGTGGAAACGCTCCTCCAAACAGCCCGCTCACTTGTGGGGGACCTCCAGGTGGCCGACTAGTGCCTGGCGCTACGCTGGCCCGCATGTCATTCCGCGCCGCGGCTCCCGCGACGACCACCGTCCGGCTCCTCGACCCCGAGGGTCGGTTCGTGGAGACCGACGAGAACGCCGAGTTCGCCGCCGCCGCGCGGGCGATCCCCGACGAGACCCTGCTGGCGATGCACCGCCGCATGGTGCTCACCCGTCGGTTCGACCACGCCGGCCACAACCTCCAGCGCACCGGCCAGCTCGGCCTGTGGGTGCCCAGCCACGGGCAAGAGGCGGCACAGACCGGCTCGGCCTTCGCCCTGCGCGCCCAGGACCACGTGTTCCCGTCCTACCGCGAGCACGCTGTCACGATGCACCGCGGCGTCGAGCCGATGGAGATCATCGCGATGTACCGCGGGCAGACCCACGGCGGGTGGGACCCGGACCAGCGCGGCAACACGCACATCTCCACGCTGGTGATCGGCTCGCAGACCCTGCACGCCACCGGGTACGCGCTCGGCCAGAAGCTCGACGGCGACGTCGGCACGGGCGACCCGGACCGCGACGCCTGCTCGATCGTCTACTTCGGCGACGGCGCCACCAGCCAGGGCGACGTGAACGAGGCCTTCGTGTTCTCCGCGTCGACCAAGGCGCCGGTCGTCTTCTTCCTGCAGAACAACCACTGGGCCATCTCGGTGCCGGTGTCGGTGCAGTCCCCGACGCCGCTCGTCGACCGCCCGCGCGGCTTCGGGATCCCGAGCGTCCTGATCGACGGCAACGACATCCTCGCGTCCTACACGGCGTCGGTCGTCGCGACCGAGCACGCCCGCAGCGGCCAGGGCCCGGCCTTCATCGAGGCCGACACCTACCGCATCGGTGCGCACACCAGCTCCGACGACCCGAGCCGGTACCGCGCCGACGGCGAGCTCGAGGAGTGGGTCCTCCGCGACCCGATCGTCCGGTCCGAGGCGTACCTGCGCTCGAAGGGCGCGACGGACGAGCAGTTCGCCGCGTTCGACGAAGAGGGCGAGGACATCGCCGCCGACGTCCGACGCCGCACCGTCGCCCTGACCGCACCGTCCGTGGACGTCATGTTCGACAACGTGTACCGCGAACCGCACCCGCGGATCACCGAGCAGAAGGCCTGGCTCGCCCAGTACGAGGCCGGCTTCGAAGGGGGCGCCCACGCATGAGCACCACCGAGCAGCTCTTCGACTACACGCTGCGCTCCCACCCGGGCGCCGGCGAGGTCCCGAGCGACCCCACCCCGACCCTGCCGATGGCCAAGGCCCTCAACGCCGGGCTCGCCGCGGCCATGGAAGCGGACGACAAGGTCCTGCTGATGGGCGAGGACATCGGCCAGCTGGGCGGCGTCTTCCGCATCACCGAGGGCCTGCAGGACCGCTTCGGCGCCGAGCGCGTGCGGGACACCCCGCTCGCCGAGGCCGGCATCATCGGCACCGCGATCGGCCTCGCCCTGCGCGGCTACCGCCCGGTCGTCGAGATCCAGTTCGACGGCTTCGTGTGGCCCGGGTTCGACCAGATCACCTCGCAGCTCGCGAAGATGGCGAACCGCCTGCCGGCGCACATGTCGCTGCCCGTCGTCATCCGCATCCCCTACGGCGGCCACATCGGCGCCGTGGAGCACCACCAGGAGTCCCCCGAGGCGTACTTCGCGCACACCCCGGGCCTGCGGGTCGTCAGCCCGAGCACCCCGAACGACGCCTACTGGATGATCCAGGAAGCCATCGCGTCGAAGGACCCGGTGATCTTCCTCGAGCCGAAGTCCCGCTACTGGCCCAAGGGCCAGGTCGACCTGGTCGACGGCCACGTCCCGATGCACACGACCCGCGTCGCCCGCACCGGCACCGAGGTCACGCTCGTCGGGCACGGCGCGATGGTCGCCACCCTGATGCAGGCGGCGGACATCGCCGAGGCCGAGGGCACCAGCTGCGAGGTCATCGACCTCCGCTCGATCTCGCCGATCGACTGGGAGCCGCTGCTGGCCTCCGTCCGCAAGACCGGTCGCCTGGTCATCGCACAAGAGGCCTCCGGCTTCGTCAGCGTCGGCAGCGAGATCGCCGCGACCGTCGCCGAGCGGGCGTTCTACACGATGCAGGCACCGCCGCTCCGGGTCTCCGGCTTCGACGTGCCGTTCCCGGTGTCGAAGCTCGAGCACCTGCACCTGCCGGATGCCGACCGCATCCTCGAGGCCGTCGACCGCGCCCTCGCCTACTGACCCGTCCGACCGAGCTCGACCAGATCCGCGAAGGAGCCGTAGTGGCCGCCGCCGAATTCCCCCTGCCCGACGTGGGTGAAGGTCTCACCGAGGCCGAGATCGTGCAGTGGCGCGTCGCGATCGGGGACGAGATCGCCGTCGACCAGGTGCTCGTCGAGATCGAGACCGCGAAGTCGCTCGTCGAGCTGCCGTCGCCGTTCGCCGGCACCGTCACCGGCCTGCTCGTGTCCGAGGGCGACACGGTCGAGGTCGGCAAGCCGATCATCCGCGTCGACTCGGACGCGTCGGTCGCCTCCGGAGCGGCCCTCACGCCGCCTGCGGAACAGCCTGGAGGCACGGTGCCCGTCGCCGAGTCCGCCCCGGTCTCGCCCGTGGTCGCGTCCACCCCGCCTGCCCCTGCCGCCCCGTCGGCCCCGGTCGCGCAGACGCCGCCCGCTCCGGCGCGCGCTGCTGCCCCCGCACCGGCAGCACCTGCCCCTGCCGCCGCGCCGGCGGCGCCGGTCCAACCGGTCGCGGTCGACGCCTCCGTCCAGGGCACGGACGAGTCCTCCGGTGCCGTCCTCGTCGGCTACGGCTCGGCGACCTCGTCGCCCTCCCGTCGCAAGCCGGGCGCCCGCCGGGCCGCAGCGCTCGCGGCCGAGGCGAGCCGCGCCTCCAGTGTGGACACCGCCGCGGCGGCCGAAGCCTCCGTCGACCCGGGCGAGGAGAGCACCGCCGAGGCGATCAGCGCCCTCGGCACGGGCTCCGCGCACAAGCAGAGCACCGCGACCAACGTGCTGGCGAAGCCGCCGATCCGGAAGCTCGCGAAGGACCTCGGCGTCGAACTGACCGAGATCGTCGCGACCGGTCTTGCCGGCGAGGTCACCCGCGACGACGTCATCCGGCACGCGAAGCAGGCCAGCGTCTTCCGGAACATCGAGACGCCCGAGTGGGGTGAGGTCCGCAGCGAGACGATCCCGGTCAAGGGCGTCCGCAAGGCCATCGCCACCGCGATGACCACGTCCGCGTTCACGGCACCGCACGTGTCGCTGTTCGTCGACGTCGACGCGACCCACACGATGGAGTTCGTCAAGCGCCTCAAGGCCTCGCCGACGTTCGCCGGCGTCAAGGTCTCGCCGCTGCTCATCGTTGCGAAGGCCGTCATCTGGGCCGTCCGTCGGAACCGTTCGGTGAACTCGACCTGGACCGACCGCGAGATCATCGTCCACCACTTCGTGAACCTCGGCATCGCCGCGGCGACCCCGCGCGGGCTCATCGTGCCGAACATCAAGGACGCGCAGGACATGTCGCTGCTCGAGCTGGCGCAGGCGCTCGAAGAGCTCACCCTGACCGCCCGCGACGGCAAGACCACGCCGAAGCAGATGGCGAACGGCACGGTGTCGATCACGAACATCGGTGTGTTCGGCATGGACACCGGGACCCCGATCCTCAACCCCGGCGAGGTCGCGATCGTCGCGATGGGCACGATCAAGCCGAAGCCGTGGGTCGTCGACGGCGAGGTCCGTTCGCGCATGGTGACCACGATCGGTGCGTCGTTCGACCACCGTGTCGTCGACGGTGACGTGGCGTCCCGCTTCGTGCACGACGTCGCCTCGGTGCTCGAGGAGCCCGCGCTCCTGCTCGACTAGCGTCGGTCGTTCCGCTTCGTGAGCAGAAGTGGTCGGGTTGCTTCGAGCCACTCGACCATTCCTGCTCACCATCTGCGGGCTTCCGCAAACGTCGCGTGGTGTTCACACGGATGTCGGGGGTCGGCGGCATGATCGGTGCATGGTCCACCAGCTCCTGACCCCCTCGCAGGAGATCCGAACGGATCGCCTCCTGCTCACCCCGCTGACCCCGGCAGACATCGACGACGTGCACGCGCTCTTCTCGGACGCCCGCACGTGGCAGCACCTGCCCACGGGGCGGCACGTGGCGCGGAGCTCGAGCGTGGACATGGTGCAGCGCAAGATCGGCGGTCGTGCACGCCACGGCCTCGGGTCCTGGGCGGTCCGCAGCGCCTCCGACCACGCCTTCGTCGGTGTGGGCGGGGTCGACATGACCGCCGGTGGGGTCTGGAACCTCGGCTACCGCCTGGCGCCCGCGGCATGGGGGCAGGGCTTCGCGTCCGAGATCGCCCTCGCTGCCGTGCGTGCCGCCGCCGACACCGCTCCGGACGTCCCGGTGACCGGCCGGGTGCTCACGAACAACCCTGCTTCTGCAGCCGTGCTGCGTCGTGCCGGGCTGTCGCTGGTGTGGCAGGGGGCTCCCGCCGCGCAGAACCGCGCCGCCGCCGGCGTCGAGGGGCAGGTCTGGACCGATCGGCTGCTCTCCGACGAGCAGTTCGCCTGGCTCGTCGCCAACGCCTGAACGCCCGCTCCGTTCGTTCGTCGCCGCGCACGTTGGTCTTCCCGGCCTGACTCGCTACTGTGATGGGCACTGGTCATGTCCGCGCATGACCACCGCCCAGGACCAGCAACGGAGCACGAGGGACGCATGACGAGCCGCATCACCGAGGGTGCCGAACCGAAGCACCAGCAGCTGCGGCGCATCCTGCTCGACCTCGTCACCACGCGACTGGCTCCCGGTGCTGCGATCCCGTCCGAACGGCAGCTCATCGCCGAGTACGGCGTCTCGCGGATCACCGTGCGTGAAGCCCTCGGGCAGCTGGTGAACGAGGGCTACCTGGAGCGCGTCCGCGGCAAGGGCACCTTCGTCGCGCACCGGCCCGTGCAGTCGACGCTGCACCTCGCCTCGTTCACCGAGGAGATGCGGGCGATGGGGCACGAGCCGACCACCGTGGTGCTCGTGCGCGAAGAGCGGGTACCGCCGGCCGACACCGCCGCGGCCCTGCGGATCGACCCGGACGTGCCGGCCTTCCACGTGAAGCGCCTGCGGATGGCTGACGGCGCCCCGGTGTCGATCGACGACGCCTGGCTCGTGGCCGACGCGTTCCCGGGCCTGCTCGAGCACGACCTGTCGGGGTCGGTGTACTCGATCATCGCCACGGAGTACGGCACCCCGATCGACCGCGCGCAGCAGACCGTCGCGGCGAACCCGGCGGCCGACGACGTCGCGACCCTGCTCGGGACGAAGACCGGAGCACCGGTCCTCGAGTTCGACCGGGTGTCGTACGCGGGGGAACGACCCGTGGAGCACACCCGCAGCTGGTACCGATCGGACCGCTACCGGGTGCAGATGGAGGTCACCGCGACCCCCGCGGTCGCGTAGTCCGCCCGACAACACGAAAGCGACTGTGTGCCGCGGGTGTTCCGCAGTACACAGTCGCTCTCGAAGGGGGAAGTGGCCCTAGACCTCGAAGAGGGTGTCGCCGTCGAGCACCGTGGTGCCGACCGTCCCCTGGTCGACGCTGTCGGCCGTGGACCCGAGCACCACGACCGGGCAGATCGGCGAGTACCCGGCTGCTGAGATCACCGAGGGGGTGAACCGGACGACGGGGTCACCGGCGGTGACGGTGTCGCCCTCGGTCGCGAGGAGCTCGAAGCCCTCGCCGGAGAGCTTCACGGTGTCGATGCCGACGTGCACCAGGACGTCGGTGCCAGCGGCGCCCTGCAGGGCGAACGCGTGCGGGTGCAGCTTCACGATGGTGCCGTCGACCGGGGCCACCGCGGTGACCGCGCCCTCGACGCCCGTCGGGTCGACCGCGACGCCGGCGCCGACGAGCTGCCCGGCGAACACCGGGTCGGGCACGTCGGCGAGGGCGACGACCGGGCCGCCGAACGGGGTGCGGACGACGGTCACAGTTCGTCCTGGATGTCCTGGGCGAGGTTGTCGGCGACCGTGCCGACGATGACCTGCCAGCCGGTGCCGCCTCCGACGACGGCCTGGGCTCCGGCTGCCTGCAGGGCGGCCTTGTCGACCAGGTCCCCGTCCTCGACCTCGACGCGGAGGCGCGTGATGCAGCCCTCGACCTCTTCGATGTTCTCGGCACCGCCGAGTGCGGCGATGATGTCGGCTGCCTTGATGTCGGCCATCGTTTCCTCCTCGTTAAGGGTTTGCGTCGCAGGTTGACACCGGACCGCTCTCGGATCAGACTACGGAACTGGTCATGACCGGACAGGACCGGACCTGGCGACACCGCCGAGGTTACCTGCGCTGGCTGCACGACTCAACTCACCCCGACAGCTCCACCCAATGACGAGAGGACCTCCGATGAGCGCCACCACTGCCACGGATGTGCCGGAGAAGAAGAAGCCGAAGAAGCAGTCACGGCTGTTCGCACAGGCCCAGCGCCTCGGACGGAGCCTGCTCCTGCCGATCGCGGTCATGCCTGCAGCGGGCATCCTGCTCCGCATCGGCCAGCCCGACCTCCTCGGTGCGATCCCCGGCTTCGGCCAGTGGGCCGGAGTCATCTCGGCGGCCGGAAACGGTGTCTTCAACTGGCTGCCGCTGCTCTTCGCAGTGGGCATCGCGATCGGCTGGGCGAAGAAGTCCGACGGCACCACCGCGCTCGCGGCGGTCGTCGGCTACATGGTCATGTTCGAGGTCTGGAAGGTGATGTCGCCGATCGTCCTCGACGGTGTGAAGGACGCCAACGGCGACCAGGCGATGATCAACTTCGGGGTGCTCGGCGGCATCGTGATGGGGCTCGTCTCCGCGGTCATGTGGGAGAAGTTCCACCGCACGAAGATGCCCGACTTCCTCGGGTTCTTCTCGGGCCGTCGCCTCGTCCCCATCCTCACCGCGGTCGCGGGTCTCGTCATCGCCGTCGCGATGTCGTTCGTGTACCGCTACTTCGACATCGCGCTGACCGCGGCGGGTACGGCCGTGGCCGACAACGCCGTGATCGGTGGCGGCATCTTCGGCTTCGTGAACCGCATGCTCATCCCGATCGGGCTGCACCAGCTGCTCAACTTCTTCCCGTGGTTCCAGCTCGGCAGCTTCACGGGCGCGGACGGCGTGATCTACCACGGCGACATCGCGCGCTTCCTCAACGGCGACCCGACCGCCGGCATCTTCCAGACCGGCTTCTTCCCGATCATGATGTTCGCGCTGCCCGCCGGCGCCCTGGCGATCTGGCGCAACGCCAAGCCGCAGAACCGCAAGCTCGTCGGCGGCATCATGATCTCCGCCGCACTGACCTCGTTCGTCACGGGCATCACCGAGCCGCTCGAGTACTCGTTCATGTTCGTCGCGTTCCCGCTGTACATCATCCACGCGGTGCTCACGGGCACCTCGCTCGCCCTGGTGAACGCCCTCGGGATCCACGACGGGTTCTCGTTCTCGGCCGGCGCGATCGACTACGTGCTGAACTTCGGCAAGGCGGACGGGGCGATCTGGCTCATCCCGATCGGCCTCGGCTACGCGGTCGTCTACTACTTCCTGTTCAGTTTCGTGATCAAGAAGTGGAACCTCCGCACCCCCGGGCGTGAAGAGGACACGATCGCCGAGAACACGATCGACGCGGCCACCAAGCCGTAGACGCGAGCGTCTCCATGACGGGAGGCCCGGTGCCAGCTGGCACCGGGCCTCCCGTCCGTCTCCGGGTCGCGCTGAGAGCCCTCATAGCGGTTTTGACAATCGTTATCAGTAGGCGTTAGCGTCGTGCCATGCACAACCGCCTCCTCGCCCTCCCGCTCGTCGCCGGCGCCGCCGCGCTCGCCCTGACCGGGTGCGCCACCTCGTCCGCCTCGGGGGAGGCCAGCGGTGACGGCACGGTCAACGTCGTCGCCTCCACCAACGTCTACGGCTCGATCGTCAAGACGATCGGTGGCGACGCCGTCACCGTGACGAGCATCCTGAGCGACCCGTCGCAGGACCCGCACTCGTTCGAGTCGAGCGCCCGCACGCAGCTCTCCGTTTCCAAGGCCGACCTGCTCATCGAGAACGGTGGCGGGTACGACGACTTCATGACGACGCTCGCGAACGCCTCGGACACCAAGGCGGACACGATCAACGTCGTGAAGCTCTCCGGCCTCGACAAGGGCGGCAGCGCCGAGTTCAACGAGCACGTCTTCTACAGCTACCCCACGATGGTGAAGCTGGTCGAGGCGGTCACGAAGGATCTCAGTGCGCTCGACGAGAGCGGCAAGGACGCCTTCGAGAAGAACGCCGCCACGCTCACCACCAAGCTCGAGGACCTCGAGTCCCAGACCGACGCCGTCAAGAAGCAGGACTCCGGCGACAAGGTGGCGTACACGGAGCCGGTGCCCGGGTACCTGTTCGACGCGATGGGGCTCGAGAACGAGACCCCGCCGGACTTCTCCGAGGCCATCGAGGAAGGCGACGACGTCCCGCCGGCGGCCCTCCGCGACACCCTCGCGCTGTTCACCGGCAAGCGCGTGCAGCTCCTCGCCTACAACAACCAGGCGTCCAGCCCCGAGACCGAGCAGGTCCAGAAGGCGGCCGAGCAGAACGACATCCCCGTCGTCGGTGTCACGGAGACGCTCCCCAAGGGGCAGGATTACGTCTCGTGGCAGCAGGCGAACATCGACGCGGTGAAGGCAGCGCTCCAGAAGTGACGACCTCGACCGCAGCAGCGGCGACCCCCAGCCCGGCGACCACCACGGTGGACGACCGGGCTGCGGCTCGTCCGGTCCTCGCGCTCCGCGACGCCGGGTTGTCCTACGGCGCCCGGAAGCTCTGGGCAGGCCTCGACCTCGACCTCGCGCCGGGGGAGTTCGTCGCGGTCCTCGGTCCGAACGGCGCCGGCAAGACCTCACTGCTCCGCACCGTCCTCGGGCAGCAGCGGCTCACGAGCGGCACGATGTCGTTCCTCGGGCAGCCGGTGCACCGCGGCCACCGGAAGATCGGCTACATCCCGCAGCAGCGCCTGATGGAGGCGGGGACGCCCCTGCGCGCGCGGGACATGATCGCCCAGGGCGTGACCGGGCACCGGTGGGGCATCCGACGTGCGTCGAAGGCCGACCGGATGCGCATCGACCGGGTCCTCGACGAGGTCGGCGCCACCGCCTTCGCGGACGCCCCCGTCGCCGAGCTCTCCGGCGGCGAGCAGCAGCGCACCCGCGTCGGGCAGGCCATCGCAGCCGACCCCGCCCTGCTGCTGTGCGACGAACCCCTCATCTCGCTCGACCTGCGACACCAGCGCGGGATCACCGAGCTCATCGACCGTGAGCGCCGGCAGCGCGAGGCCGCCGTGCTCTTCGTGACGCACGACGTCAACCCGATCCTCGACGTCGTCGACCGGGTCCTCTACATCGCCGGCGGTCGGTTCCGGATCGGTTCACCAGACGAGGTCCTGCGTGCCGACGTGCTCAGCGACCTGTACGGCACGCCCGTCGACGTCGTCCGCACCATGGGGCGCATCGTCATCGTCGGGGCCAACGAGGCCCACGAGCACCACCCGGGCGAGGTCGACCCGCACGCCGACCAGCCCGACGAAGGGCGGATCTGATGGACCTGCTGTCGACCGTCTTCTCGTTCCAGGACTACGGCGAGCTCCTCGTGCTCGTGCAGAACTCGATCTGGGCCGGCGCGGTGCTCGGCATCGTCGGCGGCCTCATCGGCCCGTTCGTCGTCGCCCGGAACATGCCGTTCGCCGTGCACGGCATCTCGGAGCTCTCGTTCGCCGGGGCCAGCGCCTCGCTGCTGCTCGGGGTGAACGTGGTGTCCGGCTCACTCGTCGGGTCGGTCATCGCCGCCCTGCTCATCGGTCTCCTCGGGTCGCGTGCCCGGGAACGCAACTCGATCATCGCCGTCCTCATGCCGTTCGGGCTCGGGCTCGGCATCCTCTGCCTGGCGCTCTACAAGGGCCGGGCCGCCAACAAGTTCGGGCTGCTCACCGGGCAGATCGTCTCGGTCGACAACCCGCAGCTGACGTTCCTGATCGTGGTCGCCGCGATCGTCGTGGCGACGCTGCTCGTCATCTGGCGCCCGCTGATGTTCGCCTCGGTCGACCCCGACGTGGCTGCGGCCGCGGGGATCCCGGTGCGGACCCTCGCGATCGTGTTCATGCTCGTGCTCGGACTGGCCACCGCCGTGTCGGTGCAGATCGTCGGTGCGTTGCTCGTGCTGTCCCTGCTCGTCACCCCGGCGGCCGCTGCCCTGCGCCTCAGCTCGCACCCGGTCGTCGTGCCGGTGCTGTCGACGGTGTTCGCGGTGACGTCGGTCGTCGGTGGCATCCTGCTGGCACTGGGCGGCGGCCTGCCGATCAGTCCGTACGTGACGACCATCTCGTTCGCGATCTGGGTGGTCTGCCGGATCATCGGGTCGCGACGCGACAAGCGGGGACGCAACCGCGTCGCCGGCCGGAGCCAGCGTGGCGGGGGCGAGCCGGGCCTCCAGGCAGGGACGACGTCGACAGCCGGTCGGAAGGAAGAGGTGTCAGCATGAACGCCGTGCAGAAGACCAAGCGGAACACGTGGCAGCGCGAAGCGGTGCGCGGAGCCCTCGACTCGACCGAGGGGTTCGTCAGTGCGCAGGCGCTGCACCAGCACCTGCGGGACGAGGGATCGACCATCGGTCTGGCCACCGTCTACCGGGCGCTCGCCGACCTGGCCACCGAGGGTGATGCCGACTCGCTGCAGCAGGACGGCGAATCGCTGTACCGGGCGTGCACGACGGACGCGCACCACCACCACCTGATCTGCCGGAACTGCGGCCGGACCGTCGAGATCGAGGCGGACCCGGTGGAGCAGTGGGCGCAGGACGTCGCCGCCGCCAACGGGTTCACCAACGCCAGCCACGTCGTCGACATCTTCGGCGAGTGCGCCGTCTGCACGGCAGCCCGCACGACGGACTCCACCGGCGAGTAACCTGCCCCGCATGCACGTCATCCTGGTCCCCGGGTTCTGGCTCGACGCGAGCGCGTGGGACGACGTCGCCCCGGTGCTCCGGGAAGCCGGGCACTCGGTGCAGGCCGTCACGCGCGATGGTGACACGCTCGACGAGCAGGTCGCCGCGCTGGTCGCGATCCTGGACGACGTCGCGTCCGCCGACGAACCCGTCGTGCTCGCCGGACACTCGGGTGCCGGGCCGATCGCGTACATGGCCGCCGACCAGCGCCCGTCGCTCGTCGCGCACCTGCTCTACGTCGACACGTTCCCGGGGCCCGAGGGCGGGTGCGTCAACGACGAGCTGCCCGTGGTCGACGGGGTCGTGCCGCTGCCGTCGTGGGACATCTGGGAGCCCGCCACCGTCCGGGGCATGACGCCCGAGGTCCGGCAGGACGTCGAGCACCGGGCGATCCCCGAGCCGGCCTCGGTGCCGTCCGACCGGTTCCACTACGCCGACCCGGCACGGCACACGATCCCCGCGACGATCATCACCTGCGAAATCCCCGCCGCCGAGCTGCTGGCGATGGTGGCGGACCACCAGGCCTGGGCGGCGGAGCTCGTCGCGACCGAGGAACTCTCCATCGTCGGGCTCGAGACCGGCCACTGGCCGATGTTCACGGCGCCGCAGCAGCTCGGCGAGCTGATGGTGCAGGCGCTGGCGCCCAAGCCGACGCAGGCGCCGTAGGCGCGCAGCGCCGAGCGCGCGGCCTCGAGCGCGCGTCGCCGTCGAGTGAGCAGAAGACGTCGGGTCCGCCTCCGGCACCCGGTGTCTTCTGCACACTCGAACGCCGTGGGGGCGACCAACGGGGCCACGTGAGCGGGGCGGTCGGCCGCCACGGGCCTCCAGGCCTGGAGGCGCGGCTTGCGACACGCCCGGTCCTCGCGTAACGTGGACCCCTGGTTCTCCGCGTCCGCGCGGCGGACCCGTTGTTCCAAGCCCTCCGACCGTCGCGAACGCCGCGGTCGCGCGGTGTCCGGCTCTCCTTCGACAGGGGATGCGGACCTGGGCGGTGCACACAACCCCCTCGCACGGCCACCCCGGTGGCACTGCGCGTGCGCACCAGGCAAGTGAACTTGGGTGCGGCCGTCCGGTCGCACGGTACTCAGGAGGAAACCATGGCAGCAGTGTGCCAGGTGACCGGCGCCGTTCCCGGCTTCGGTCACAACATCTCGCACTCGCACCGCCGGACGAAGCGTCGCTTCGACCCGAACGTGCAGAAGAAGACGTACTACGTGCCCTCGCTTCGTCGTAACGTCACGCTCACGCTCAGCGCGAAGGGCATCAAGGTGATCGACGCACGTGGCATCGAGTCCGTCGTCAAGGATCTCCTCGCCCGTGGGGAGAAGATCTGATGGCGAAAAAGGGTCAGGACATCCGTCCGATCATCAAGCTCCGCTCGACGGCGGGCACCGGGTTCACCTACGTGACCAAGAAGAACCGTCGGAACAACCCCGACCGACTCGTGCTCAAGAAGTACGACCCGGTGATCCGCAAGCACGTCGACTTCCGTGAGGAGCGCTAAGCATGGCGAAGAAGAGCAAGATCGCGAAGAACAACCAGCGTGCCGTCATCATCGCGCGCTACGTCGAGCGTCGTCTCGAGCTGAAGAAGGCCCTCGTGGACCCGAACGGCACCGACGAGTCGCGTGAGGCCGCCCGCGTGGGCCTGCAGAAGCTGCCCCGCGACGCATCGCCCATCCGCTACCGCAACCGCGACGCCATCGACGGCCGCCCCCGTGGCCACCTCGGTGAGTTCGGCATCAGCCGTGTCCGTTTCCGTGACATGGCCCACCGCGGCGAGCTCCCCGGCATCACGAAGAGCTCCTGGTAAGCACTCGCAGTACACGACGCCCCGTCACCTCCTGGTGGCGGGGCGTTCGCTGTGTACGGGGTACATGCGAGCCGTCATTCGTCACATCTGCCCCTCCAGCACCCCCTCGGAGCCCCGACAACCCCGGAAATCCGGGCGAGTCGGCGGTTTTCACCCCCGGCGGCTGGTAGGTTCAACTCCGGTTCCGCCGGGCCCTCGGCCCACTGGCACCGTGGCACGGGGCAACCGCTCCGGGCGCCGGACGACACGTGCGTCCGACCGATACTGCAAGAAGTCCGAGGAGGACATCCATGGCTGACAAGTCACTGAACCGCACCGAGCTCGTCGCTGCCGTCGCCGCTGAGTCCGGCCAGAGCCAGGCCACCGTCAACGGCGTCGTCGACGCGCTCTTCAGCGTCGTCTCGTCGTCCGTCGCCGACGGCACGAAGGTCACGATCCCCGGTTGGATCGCCTTCGAGAAGACGCACCGCGCCGCCCGCACCGGCCGCAACCCGCAGACGGGTGACGCCATCGAGATCGCCGCGAGCGACTCGGTCAAGGTCAGCGCCGGCTCGAAGCTCAAGGCTGCGGTCAAGTAAGACTGTTCCGCGCATCGGGAGGGACGGCTTCGGCCGTCCCTTTCGTCGTTCCCGGGGCGCGCGGGCGCGTGGTGCGCGGGTCCTGGCCTGGAGGCCCGTGCCGGTTTGCACAGATCGGCCCGCCCCGTCCGTCGGCCGGGTGGGCACCGCCTAGGCTTGACGGGTGAATCGGATCGCGCGCATCGCCGGTCCCGCCGTGCTCCTGCTCGTCGGGTTCGTGGCGCTGCTCACGGCACTCGTCATCGGTGGGGGCGCGAACCCCGCACTCATCGCCGACCCAGGGCCCGTCGTCCGCTTCGGGCTGCCGATCGCCCGGCTCGTCGTCGACCTGTCCGCGGCCACCACGATCGGTGGGCTCGCACTGGCGACCATCGGCCTCTCGCGCTCCGGCCCCGAGTGGAACCGCGCGATCGACGTCGCCGCCGGGGCCAGTGGTGTCTGGACGGTCGCGTCGGCCGTCGCCACGTTCTGCACGTTCCTCAGCGTCGCCGGTTCGCGCATCAGCATCGACGAGCAGTTCGGGCAGTCGATGGGGGTCTTCCTCACCGGCACCGAGCTCGGGCTCGCCTGGCTCGTGACCGTCCTCGTCGCCGCGGCCGTCACGGTGCTCTGCTTCGCCGTCCGTTCGCGGGGCATGGTCGCCCTGACCGCTGGCGTCTCGATGATCGGCCTCATCCCGCTCGCGCAGCAGGGCCACGCCGCCGGCACCGCGAGCCACGACGCCGCCGTGACGGCACTGGGGCTGCACCTGGTCGGTGCGGCGCTGTGGGTCGGTGGGCTCGTCATGCTCGTGCTGCTGCGCGGGGTGCTGCCCGGGGAGCGGCTGGCCGTGGTCGTGGCGCGGTACTCGAGCATCGCCCTCGGCTGCTTCGTGCTCGTCGCCGTCTCGGGCACCGCGTCGGCGCAGATCCGCGTCGGAGCGCTGTCGAACCTGTTCACCCCGTACGGCACGCTCGTCCTGGTGAAGATCGGCGCGATCGTCGCCATCGGGGTCCTCGGCGCGGTGCAGCGCCGTCGGGCCATCCGTGCGCTGACCACCTCGCCCGGTCGGCAGCGGCCCTTCTGGACCCTCATCGTCGTCGAACTCGCGGTGATGGGTGTGGCGTCGGGGTTCGCCGCGGCACTCGGACGGACCGCCACCCCGGTCGACCAGATCGCCCTGAGCAAGACCACCGACCCGAGCCCGGCGGAGCTCCTGACCGACGACCTGCTGCCGCACGCGCCCGGTGCGTGGGGCTGGCTGACCCAGTGGAACATCGACCTGTTCTGGCTGATGGCCGCCGTGCTGCTCGCCGCGACGTACGTGGCCGGCGTCGTGCGACTGCGGCGGAGCGGCGTGCGGTGGCCGGCGCGACGCTCGATCGCCGCGGCCCTGGCGATCGTGTCCCTGGTGGTCGCGACCTCGGGCTCGCTCCACCAGTACGACCGGTTCCTGGTCTCGGCGAACGTCGGCGCCCACGTGCTGCTCGGCCTGGTGGTCCCCGCCCTGGTGTGGGCGGCGGCACCGGTCGCCCTGATCCGCGCCGCCGTGCACCCCCGCAGCGACGACAGCACCGGGGTGCGTGAGTGGACCGACGTCATCGTCGAGCACCCGTCCGTGCGGTACCTGGCCCAGCCGTTCCCCGCGTTCCTGCTCGCGGCAGCCCTGTGGTGGGCCTTCTTCGCCACCGATGCCGTCCGGTGGTCCGTGAGCGACCCCACCGGTCGTACCGTCAGCGACGCCGTGTTCCTGCTGGTCGGGCTGCTGGCCGTCCCGACGCTCTGCACACCGATCCCTGCCGGGCACCGCCGCCCGACCACGGCTGCCGCCGTCGTCCGGATCGTCGGGGCGGTGGTGATCGCGGCGGGCATCGTCTCGCTCGGCATCGCGATGCGCGGGCCGCTCGGGCTGCTGCAGGCATCGTGGTTCGGCGCGATGGGCCGGACGTGGGGGCCCGATCCGCTCGTCGACCAGGCCCGGGCGGGCCTGGTGCTGATCGTCGCCGGGGTGCTGCTCCTGGTGACCGTGGTCGTGGTGGTGCTCGTGCGGCTGCGTCGTGACGGGGGAGACCCGGCCGACGTCGTCGACGCAGTTGCTGCCGGCGACGCAGCTGTGGCCGGTCCGACCGCCGCCGCCGAGCCCGCTTCCCGGGTTGACCAGGACGACCTGGACTTCGACGACGGCAGCGACGACCTCGAACCCTCGCCCGGAGCGGACGCCCGATGAGCATCGAGCTGAGCGACGAACAGCGCGCCGTCTTCGAGTACATCGAGCACACCCGTGACCACGTGTTCATCACCGGCCGGGCCGGCACGGGCAAGTCCACGCTGCTCAACCACCTGTCGTGGAACACCGAGAAGCAGGTCGTCATCTGCGCCCCGACGGGGGTCGCCGCGCTCAACGTCGGCGGCCAGACGATCCACTCGCTGTTCCGGCTGCCGATCGGGCTCATCGCCGACGCCGAGCTGCGGCAGGGCCCGGACACCCGCAAGCTGCTCAACACGATCGACACCCTGGTCATCGACGAGGTCTCGATGGTCAACGCCGACCTGCTCGACGGCATGGACCGGTCGCTCCGCAAGGCCCGCGGTCGGCAGTTCGAGCCGTTCGGCGGTGTGCAGGTCGTGATGTTCGGCGACCCGTACCAGCTGCCCCCGGTGCCCGGCGACGCCGACGAGCGCGCCTACTTCACCGACCACTACCGGTCGATGTGGTTCTTCGACGCCAAGGTGTGGCTCGAAGCCGAGCTCAACATCATCGAGCTCGCCACGGTGCACCGGCAGCGCGACGACGCCTTCGCCGCGATGCTCACCGCCGTCCGGCACGGTCGGGTCACCGCGGACATCGCCGAGCAGCTGAACACCGCGGGGGCCCGCCCGGCCCCGGACGACGCCATCACCCTGGCGACCCGCAACGACACGGTCGCCCGGATCAACAAGGCGGCCCTCGAACGGCTGCCCGGCAAGGTGAAGACCGCCAAGGCCGACGTCAACGGGGACTTCGGTGGACGGAACTTCCCGGCCGACGAAGCCCTCGAGCTGAAGCCCGGCGCGCACGTGATGTTCCTGCGCAATGACGCCGACCAGCGCTGGGTGAACGGCACCCTGGGCATCGTGACGGCCATCCGCGACACGGTGTGGGTCGACGTCGACGGCGAGTCGTTCGAGGTCCAGCCGTCGGTGTGGGAGAAGTTCAAGTACTCGTACGACGCGGACAAGAAGGAACTCAAGAAGGACACCGTCGGGGAGTTCCAGCAGTTCCCGCTCCGGCTCGCCTGGGCCGTGACCATCCACAAGTCCCAGGGCAGCACCTACGACCGGGCCGTGGTCGACCTCGGCAACCGGGTGTTCAGCGCGGGTCAGACGTACGTGGCGCTGTCGCGGCTGACCTCCCTCGAGGGGCTGTTCCTCACCCGGCCGCTCCGGCCGCAGGACATCATCGTCGACCTGGACGTCCGACGCTTCATGTCCGAGGCGCCCCGCATCGTCGCCACCGAGCTCGAGGCCCCGAAGAAGCAGCCGGACGCGGAGCCCGACGCCGACTGACGCGTCCGACTGACCCGTTGGGTCCGCTTCGGCCACACGCCGCCGGCACGCGCGCCTGCATGCCCGGACGCACACCGCCGAGCGGTCACGACTCCCCGTCGGTCCTGCGCCGAGTGGTCACTCGTTGTCGCCTGGACACTCCGCATCCGACAGTTCGTGACCGGCCGAAGCACCTGAGCGGGGAGTCGTGACCGCTCGGCGGTGTGCGTCCGGGCATGCAGGCGCGCGTGCCGGCGGCGTGTGGCCGAAGCGGACCCAACGGGTCCGTCGGAAGCGGCA
>NZ_QKTA01000017.1:0-97675 GCF_003234395.1 Curtobacterium sp. MCLR17_051 | reverse complement strand
GGCCCCAACCAGCCCGGCCTCAGCCCCGCCCCGGCCGCAGGAACGGCACCCGCGGCATGAGCCAGTCGACCCACACCACCCGCACCCCCGGCGCCACGGCGAGCGCCCACAGGATCGAGGCAGCGGCGTCGGTCGGGTAGTGGACCGCGTCGATCGACACCGCGAAGAACACGATCACGATGGCCACGACCCCGAGCGTCAGGGCGAGCCGGTGCCACCGGGTCTCGCGGAGCAGCCAGATCAGGGCGATCACGAACGCCGTGATGTAGACCGTGTGCCCACTCGGGTACCCGGGGTCGGGCTGCACGGGGAACGGGTGCGGCAGCACGGCCACGTCGGGCCGGGCGCGGTGCACGATCTCCTTCACGATCGCGGACGGCACCCACGTGATCGCGATGGTGCCGCCGAACGCCAGGGCCGGGCGCAGGTCGCGCGTGCGCCACCAGATCACGGCGACGACGACGACCGTGATCCCGATCGCCGGCGCCGGACTGATCACGTGGTAGACCGCCGTGCTGAACGCACCGATGAACCCGGTGTGCAGCGCGTTGAGGGCCTTCGACAGCCCCAGGTCCACGGTGCCGAGGGTGAACCCGACGATGGTGATGACGACGACCGCGATGACGGCGATCGCCACCGAGACGAGCGGGTACGGCGAGCGCTCGAGGATCCCGTACGCGGCGGGCTCCCGTCGGCGGGGACGGAGGAGCGGCGCGTCGTCGGTCATCCCGCCATCGTCGCAGCCCGACCCCGGCATCCCAGGGCGAGTGAGCCTCACAAAACTCCGAAAGCGTTCAGCGCAGCGGTCGCGAGTAGACAGGGCACATGCCAACCGTTGCCGAGAACATCGTCGCCACCCTCCGCGCCAACGACATCCACCGGGTCTACGGCCTGCCCGGGGACTCCCTGAACGGCTTCACCGACGCCCTGCGCAAGGACGGCACGATGCGGTGGGAGCACGTCCGGCACGAGGAGGCGGCCGCGTTCGCCGCCTCTGCCGAGGCCGCCCTGACCGGTGACCTGACCGTCTGCGCCGGCAGCTGCGGGCCCGGCAACCTGCACCTGATCAACGGCCTGTACGACGCGAACCGTTCGCGGGTGCCGGTGCTGGCGATCGCCGCGCACATCCCCACGGCGGAGATCGGCTCCGGCTACTTCCAGGAGACGCACCCACAGGAGCTCTTCCGCGAGTGCTCCGTCTACGTCGAGTACGTCGCCGACCCCGTCCAGATGCCCCGCCTGCTCGAGATCGCGATGCGCGAGGCGATCGAGAAGCGCGGCGTCGCGGTGCTCGTGATCCCGGGCGACGTGCTGCTCGCCGAGGCGAAGGACGACCGCACCACCCGCATCGAGCGGGCCACCCCGCGCATCGTGCCGAGCGAGGCCGAGCTCCAGCGCACCGCCGACCTGCTGAACGGTGCCGACCGGATCACCATCCTGGCCGGAGCCGGCGTCGCGGACGCCCACGACGAGGTCGTCGCCCTGGCCGAGCGGCTGCAGGCCCCGATCGTGCACGCGCTGCGTGGCAAGGAGTACATCGAGTACGACAACCCGTACGACGTCGGCATGACGGGGCTGCTCGGCTTCGCGTCCGGGTACCGCGCGATGGAGGACGCCGACGTCGTGCTCATGCTCGGCACGGACTTCCCGTACCAGCAGTTCTTCCCGGCCAAGGCGAAGCACGTGCAGGTCGACATCCGCGGCTCGCAGCTCGGCCGCCGGCACCCCGTCGACATCGGGCTGGTCGGCACCGTCAAGGACACCGCCCTCGCGCTCATCCCGCTGCTGACCGGCTCGCACCCGACGAAGCACCTCGAGGACTCCCTGAAGCACTACCGGAAGACCCGCGAGAAGCTCGACGACCTGGCGGTCCCCGCCGGGAAGAAGAAGCCGCTGCACCCGCAGTACGTCGCCCGGGTGCTCGACCGGCTCGCCGCCGAGGACGCCGTCTTCATCCCCGACGTCGGCTCCCCCGTCGTCTGGGCCTCGCGCTACCTCACCATGAACGGCAAGCGCCGGCTGATCGGCTCGTTCGTGCACGGCACGATGGCGAACGCCGTCCCGCAGGCGATCGGTGCGCAGACCGCGTTCCCGGACCGGCAGGTGATCGCCCTGGCCGGTGACGGCGGGCTGACGATGCTCCTCGGTGAGCTCATCACGATCGTGCAGAACAAGCTGCCGGTGAAGATCGTCGTGTTCGACAACTCGTCGCTCAACTTCGTCGAGCTCGAGATGAAGGCCGCCGGCTTCGTGAACTACGGGACCGAGCTGCAGAACCCGGACTTCGCCGCCGTCGCCGAGGCGATCGGCATCAAGGGCTTCCACGTCGACGTGTCCGACGACTTCGAGGACGCGATGGCCGCCGCGCTCGCGCACGACGGTCCCGCGCTCGTGTCGGTCCGCGCGAACCGCCAGGAACTCTCCATGCCCCCGGCGGTGACGCTGGAGCAGGCGAAGGGCTTCACGCTCTACGCCATCCGCACGGTGCTGTCGGGTCGCGGCGACGAGCTGCTGGACCTCGCGTCCACCAACGCGCGCCAGCTGCTGTAGAAGCGAGCGGATGACGGCCTGGAGGCGCGGTGCCAGCTGGCACCGCGCCTCCAGGCCGCCTTTTCGTCACCACCCGAGCGTCTGGCCGTCCTCCAGGAACACGCCGGTGGGGCCCTCCGGGCCCGCGCTCGCGGCGGCCGCGATCGTCGCGGCGCTGACCTCGACGGGGCGACCGTGCGGGTTCGGCATGCCACCGAACTCGGTGGCCGTGTAACCGGGCTCGATCGCGACGAAGTGCACCTCGGGCACGACGCGTGCGTACTGCACCGTCAGCATCGAGACGGCGGCCTTGGACGCGCCGTAGACCACGGCAGGCACGGTGAACGCGGGCTTCGACGGGTCGTGGGTGGCGGTGAAGGAGCCGAGCGCGCTCGACAGGTTCACCACGATCGGGTTCGCGGAGCGACGCAGGAGCGGCAGCGCGGCCTCGGTCGCGCGGATCGTGCCGACGGCGTTCGTGTCGAAGACGGCGAGCGCCTCGGGCCCGCTCTGCCCCCAGACGGCGATGCCGGCGTTGTTGACCAGCACGTCGAGTCCGCCGTTCGCGTCGACGTGGGCGAAGCCCCCCCCCACACACACACACACGGAAAGAAAAGATACGACATGATGTGCACATGGAGTGGACCCCGATGGATGCTGACCCGGCGGTCTTTGAGACCCTAATTGACGGGGTTCCGGCGTGGATTTACGCTCCACTCAAACGGTGGGCGGCGGCGCTCATCGACACGGGCTCAGGGGTTTCCGTGCTCGAAGACTTTGATGTCGCAACGAGGTCGAACTCGCCGATTGCTTGGGTGTTGGACGAACGGGGCTTCAACCGCTTCTGGGCTGACCTCGACGACGCCACGATTCTCCGACTCGTCGACTACCTGGTTTACCGCTGGCGCGGGAACGCCGCCGTGGTCAAGCGCCTTGCGACGCTCTTGAACGAGGGCGGATCAGCCTGGACGGTAGGCATCAGAGGAGCGTTTACAGGCCTCCAACGGCGCGTCAACGAAGCTGTGGCGGAGGCAGCTGAACGAGCGATGGCCTCGGGCAGCTCTGGCGCGAGACTCGCAGAGGCATGGAATCAGGCATTCGGCCTTCAACCCAATCCCAGCGTTGCGTACTCGATTGCGATCAAGGCTGTCGAGGAGGCGGCCATTCCCGTCGTTCAGCCCAAGCACGGAAAAGCCACGCTTGGGACTGTTATCGGACAGATGAAGGGTGACGGCGATTGGGGCCTACCTTTTGACGGTAGCTCAGGCAGTACGGTGCTCTCCCTCTGCGCCGAGCTGTGGAACGGGCAAACCGACCGCCACGGGAGCAACGACTCAGCACCTCCGACGGCTGAAGCTGCTGAAGCCGCCGTCATAATGGCGGTGTCGCTGGTCCAGTGGTTCACTTCAGGCGCTATAGCCCGCCGCTCAAGCCCCACCACCTAGCGAGAGCAGCCAGGCGCTGGTCCGGGCCGACCTGGAGAACGAAGTAGCGCGTAACCGTGGCCCTGTCCTCGATCGAAATCAGAGTTCGCCAGGACCCACCGGAACGCCTAGCAAGCAGGCCGAAGGACCACCCGCGATCCGCTAGATGATGACATAAGTTAACGCGGAGAGCCGGGACGTTTGACTCTTTCGCTGGACGCAGCACGACCCGAGTTCGTCCGCGAGGCGGCAACCTGCCCTGCGACGAAACCATCACCACCGTAAAGACCTGTGCGTCGCTCGTAGACTCCGCGGAGGCGATCAAACACTTCATCGCGCTGGAGCCATAGGCAGGGTTGGTTGTCTCTGAAGACGCCAAGCTCCCGGCGCAAGAGTAGACACGCAAGGCGACCCATGCCGAGTTCCAGACCCTCCGCTTTGACGATGACATCATCGACGCACGCCTCGAACCACTGGTGCTTACCCGGCTGCGAGTAAGGGCGACGGCCCAATGCAGGAGCTTGCCAAGGCGAGCCTGTATCCGGACAACCCGTGCTCGCCGACATGAGAGTATTGGACGCCACCGGCACCCTCATACCGGACAACCGCGGGGGCGGCGCCCCCAAAGGTAGCTCGAGGGACCAGCGTACGGTGCGCACCTACAATCGACATGGGGGAAAAATGGACCGGATCACTAAAGCCAATATCGAGGCCTTTCGCAAGGAGCAGTCCCTCCCTGCTGCTATGAAGTTAGACGTGCTATTCGAACACTTTGTCAATTACTGCGTCACGAGCGACTCTTACGACGAAGAGTTCGATATCAACGACGTACATACCGGTGGCGGAAACGATCTTGGGCTTGACGGCATCGGGATCTTTGTCAACGGCGTCCTGGTTTCCGCAGTCGATGAAGCCAAAAGCCTTCTTGAAACCAACGGATCGCTGGATGTTCGCTTTCAGTTTACACAAGCGAAGTCAGCTTCGGGCTTTAGCGGTGAGCAGATGGTCGCGTTCGGAGACGGCGTATTCGATTTCTTCAGGGAGGAGCTGGAAACTCCAATCAACGAGAAGATCGCGGCCTTCCGGGACTTGATGACCTGGATATACGAACAAAGTGCGAGCTTCAAAAAGGGCCGGCCGCAATGCGAGTTACACTTCGTCACCACGGGAAGTTGGCAAAACGATCAGCAGCTTGAAATCAAAATTAAACAGATTAGCGCCAAGCTCACTTCATTGAATCTTTTCGAAGATGTGAATTTCCGTGCGGCAGGCGCTTCAGAAGTCCAAGCAAGTTGGTCCCGTAGCAAAAACAGCGTTCTGGCAGAGTTTATCTTTGTGAATAAGGCGACACTGAGTGACATCCCTGGGGTAAGCGAATCCTATCTTGGTGCGCTCCCACTCTCCGAGTTCCTGAAGATCGTGAGTGACCCTGATGCAGGGATCCGCAAGCACATCTTTGTCGACAACGTGCGGGACTACCAAGGAGATAACCCGGTTAACGGTGAGATGCAGGACAGTCTTCAGACGACTACTGGACAGGACCGCTTTGCCGTCTTGAATAACGGCATCACTCTCGTTGCCCGCGAGCTGCGCAACGTCGGTAACAAGTTCTTTGCATCAGACTTCCAGATCGTCAACGGCTGCCAGACAAGCCACGTACTGTACAACAACCGATCCAGCCTCAAGGAAGACCTCCAGGTTCCCTTCAAGCTAATCGCGTCGCTCGACGAAGAAGTCATTAGCGCAATTGCGACAGCGACTAATCGTCAAACTGAAGTCACCGAAGAGGATCTTTTCGCCCTGGAAGGCTTTCAAAAGGACCTTGAGAAGTTTCTTCTGGCTTTCCCCGAAAAGCAACGCCTTTACTATGAGCGTCGATCGAGGCAGTACAACTCGGTAGCAGGCATCGAGAAGGTACGGATTATCACGAAGCAAATCGAGATTCGCGCTTTTGCCGCAATGTTTCTCAACGACGCACATCGGGCGGCCAGATATTACGGAGCATTGAAGAATGGGGTAGGAAGTGCAATGTTCCACAAGGGCCACAAGCTGGAGCCCTACTACACCGCGGCCTTTGCATACTACAAGCTTGAGTATTTGTTTCGAAATGGCCTGCTCCCTGTCCGATACAAGCCGGCCCGCTACCACCTTCTTATGGCATTCCGCTTCCTATCTGGAGGATTGAACATGCCCGCCCTCACTGCCAATCAGATGAACAAGTACGCCAATTCTGTCAATGCAGCACTATGGGACGACGTCAAAGCAATGCAGACCTTTGACCAGGCTGCCGAGATTATCGACGAGGCGCTGGGCGGAGCCCCTCTTAACGGAGATGCAGTTAAGGTACAGAGTTTTACTGACAGCGTTGTCGTGCTGTTGAACAAGGCTCTTGCAAATTCGAAGCCATGAGGTCTGTCCTGGACCACCGATACAGGTATTCTCTACCGCTTGAATAGTCACAGGCGTGGCGCTTCTTCCATTAGTTGATCGACCCCGGAGCTCCAGCCGTATGGCTCTGGGGTCGAGTCACGCCCAGCACTTGTACTACTTACGATCCTCTTGCTGTGCTGTCGCTACGATCGGACAGAAGCTCGGGCCCGGTTGAATTCTCCTGCCGGCGGTTGATCAATTTACGCGGAATCCCACGAGGAGCCCGATCCCGGTCGGGCGCTTCCCCTCCGCTCCCCTCCCCGCCGCCAGGCGGTTTGAGTTTTCGGGAAGTGTCCTACTGTGCGGGGACCCGCCCCCGCTACGAGAAAGCGCCGTTCGCGCGAGGGTCCGGATGTGGAGGGGCACGGTCGTCTCCGCCATCGCAGCAGAGATGGCCACACACGGCCTGGGTCGATTGGCACAGACCGATGCCTAAATCGGAAGCGTGGAGGCTCTCGTCGGTCCCGGACGCAAGCCGAACCGGCGGCTGACCGAGCAGGCCCGGCGGGCCGTCAGCGCTTCCGCCGACCCGGCCGGTGAACTCGCGGAGCTCTGGGCCGAGAGCGACGGGGCGGAGTGGGACGAGGCGATCGCCCGGCTCGTCGCACGTCTCGGCACGGACTGACCACGGCCGTTCACTGCGAGCCCGCCTGAACCCTTCGGAGAAGGCCCACAGGTCGGGTCCTTCGCCCTTGTCCGGCTCGGACGCCGTCCATAGGCTCCCGCTGTCAGACGATCGTCTGACTCCAGAGTGGGACGAGGACGGGCATGAACGACGACACGCAGGTCAGCATGAACCGGGTGCACTGGGACGGTGGCGTGCCGCGCAGTGCGGTGGACGCGCTGCTGCACGACGGCGGGCTGGCGGTGGTCCCGACCAAGGTCGGCTACATCCTGATGACCTCGGACCGCGCGGGTCTGGAGCGCAAGTTCGACGCGAAGGAACGCAACCGCAACAAGCCGGGCGTCGTGCTCGTGAGCTCGCTCGCGATGCTCCGGAGCATCGCGCAGCTCACCCCCGAGATCGACGCCCTGTACCAGCGGTGCTGGGACGAGGACGTCCTACTCGGGTGCATCCTGCCCTGGAGTGACGAGGGTCGAGCGGCACTGCCGGCGGACGGCTCCGACGAACTCATGATGGACACCCGCGGGACGTCCTGCTTCGTCATCAAGTTCGGCGTCCCCGGTGAGCTCGCCGCCCGCGAGCTCTGGACCGAGCACGGCAAGTTCGCCTTCGCGAGCTCGGCCAACCCGTCGGGCACCGGCAACCGTGGCGTGGTGGACGGCATCGGCGAGCGCATCGCCGAGCGCGCCGACGTGATCGTCGAGGCGGACGACTACGTCGCGTCCATCCAGCCGGAGCAGAGTGCCGAGACCCGCTACGAGCAGGGCGTCATGGTGTCGATGGTCGACAGCACCGGAGCCCTGATCCCGCTGCAGGACGGACGCCGATCGGTCGTCCCCGCACCGACGCTGATCCGCAAGGGGCTCGACGTCGACCGGATCATGGGGTTGCTCGCGGACACGTTCACGAGCTGGGACTACCGGCAGGGTGAGTACTACTGAGCCCGCACGAGAGGACTTCCGTGGGCCGGCAGCGCCTGTCGCGTGAGGACGCCTCGAGCCGCATCACCGCGTTCGTGTACGGCAACATCGTGATCCTCGGCACGATCGCACCGATGCTCCCGGACACCGCCGAGAGCGGCCGGGGGCTCTGGTACGTCCTCGCCACCGCGTTCTCGACCTTCCTCGCACACACCTTCGCCGAATCGGTCGGACGACGTGCGCGGAGCGACCACCGCCTCACCGGGGAGACCGTCCGCGCCGAGCTGCGAGATTCGCTGCCCATCCTCACCTCCGGTCTCCTGCCGGCTGCCGTCCTCGCCTACGCCTGGCTGACCGGCACGTCCGGGCTCGCGGCCGAGATCATCGCGATCGCGTACCTCGTGCTCCGGCTCGCGCTCCTCGGGCCCGTCGTGGCCAGGCTCCGCGGGGAGAACCCGTCCCCGCGGACGTTCGTGGCCGGTCTCGTCCTCGCGCTCGTCGGTGTCGGCATCGCCCTGGTCAAAGCAGGTCCGGGCTTCTGAGGCGAGCGTGCGCGAGGCGCGCGAGCGCGGGAACCTCGACACCTCGCGTCGTCACGTGGGCTGACCGTCCGCGACGGCCGCGACGGCTTCGATCTCGACCAGCTGGTCGTCGTAGCCGAGCACCGTGACCCCGAGCAGGGTGCTCGGCACGTCGTGCGCGCCGAAGGCATCGCGCACCACCTGCCATGCGGCGACGAGGTCGGCCTGCCGTGAGGACGCCACGAGCACCCGGGTGCTCACGACGTCCTCGATGGACGCACCTGCGGCACGCAGCGCCTCCTGCATCGTCTCGATGCACCGGGCTGCCTGGCCCGCGTAGTCGCCGACCGCGACGGTGGACCCGTCCGCGGCGAGCGGGCAGGCCCCGGCGAGGAACACGAGCCGCGTCCCGGCCGGCACGGTGGACGCGTACGCGTACTGCGCCGCATCGCTCAGGACGTCGGACCGGATGAGACGGACAGCGCTGGCCATACCGGTCATCCTGCCAGCAGCGACGTTCGACCCTCGGCGGCGTCAGGCGCAGTACTCGTACGGCAACATCGCGACCGACCCCACCCAGATCGCCCCCACGGTGGTGCCGTCCGTCCCCAGCTGGAACGTCATGTAGCGCCCGTCGGCCTGCACGCTCCACATCGAGTACGGCCCCTGGTCCTCACCGTAGGTGCCGGTGTACTGCAGGTCCGGGTACGCGGAGCGCACCTCGGTCAGGGGTGCTCCGATGCCGATCCCGGCGTCGGTCTCGGGCGAGTTCGTCGTCACCGGGTCCGACCCCACCCCACCGATGGTCACCCCGGCGACCTTCCCGTCGCGGGGGATGACGATGAGCCCGGGGGCGTCGGATCGCTCCCAGAACGTCGTCTCCGGGCTGGCCGGGCACGCATCCGTACTCCGGGTGTAGGCGGCTGCCAGGTCGTCGATCTCGCCCTGCACCGGACCACCGAGGGCGATCGGTCCGACCTCCTCGGTCGAGATGGTCCACGTCGCGGGGTCCGACAGGCTGAAGGCCGTGTCCGTCGCGGTCGGGGTCGCAGCGGGGGTCGGAGTGTCGGGGTCAGCCGGCGCCTCCGGGGTCGCGGTGGCAGTCGCGGTCACGGTCCGGGTCGGCGTCGCGGCCGGTGTGCCGAAACAGGCGGTCAGCGCAATCGCTGCGATGAGCCCGAGGGTCACCCCGGCGGTCCGGGCGGTGCCGTTCACGCGGCCCCCGCCGCACCGCGCCGCTGCCGGTGAGGCGGGAGCTGGGGGCCGGGTTGCTGCACGGTCCTCCAGCTGCCGATCCGCGGGTCGAGCCGGACGGCGTCACCGCACTCGTCGCAGTGCGCCGCTCCCGTCTCGCCGAGCAGGATCTTCGCGCCGTCGTGGACGAACGGGTTCGGGTTGCCGGGCATCGTCTGTTTCCCTCCGTCGGCGGATGTCGAAGGGTCCCCGCCCGCAGGCGGGGACCCGACCGGCGCGGGCTCCGGAGAGCCGCAGCGCCGGCCGATGACCCCCGCGCCGTTGCGATGGCCGATCCACCGTACGTCGAGCCTCCACGAGGAACGGAACCCCTCGTCCGCCATCGCAACCAGAGCGTTACACAGCTTCCGACGCAGCGATCAGGCGGCGTCCTCGACGTCGAACACGACGACCCGCGCACTCGCCGCACCGATGAACTCGGCCACCGGCCGATGCTCCGGGTGCGGCAGGTACCCGGCGAGCGCTGCACGATCGCGGAACCGGACGACGAGCATCCAGTGGAACCCGCCCTCCAGTCCCTCGGTGCTCACGCTCGTGCCGGCCTGCACCGACTCGACCCCCTCGACCCGCGGCAGGTGCTCACGCGACAGGGCCGAGGCCTCGGACGACCGGTCCTCCCCGTCCCACTCGACCAGCACGGTGTGCGTCACTCCGGACACGTGGTCCCCTTCCTCGAACGCAAGAACGCGAAAACGCCAAAAGCCCAGAACGGCAGATCAGAACGCCGGCGTCCCGCCCGCGATCGTGATCGTCGACCCGGACTGGTAGCTCGACTCCGGGCTGACCAGGTGCACGTAGGCGGCACCGAGCTCGGCGGGCTGACCGGGACGGCCGAACGGCGAGCTCTCACCGAAGTGCGACACCGTCTCGGCGTCGTCGGAGCCCGGCTGCAGCGGTGTCCACACCGGCCCCGGTGCGACGGAGTTCACACGGATGCCCTTCGGCGCGAGCTGCTGCGCGACGGCCTCGGTGAAGAGCTTGATCGCGCCCTTCGACACGGCGTAGTCGATCTTGTCCGGCGAGGGCGTCGACGCCTGGATCGAGCCGGTCGTCACGATGGTCGAACCGGGCTCGAGGTGCGGCACCGCAGCCTTGGTCAGCCAGAACAGCGAGTAGATGTTCGTCTTGAAGGTGGAGTCGAACATCGAGGTGTCGAGCGTGAGGATGTCCTCGTTGCTCTCCATGCGCCCCGCGACCATGACCAGGGTGTCGAGACCGCCGAACTCGTCGACGCCCTTCTGCACCAGGTCCGTGCAGTACTGCTCGTCGGAGATGTCGCCGGGGAACAGCACGGCCCGACGACCCTCGGACTCGAGCAGGTCGCGGACCTGTTCCGCGTCCTCCTGCTCGTCCGGCAGGTACGAGAGCACCAGGTCCGCGCCCTCGCGCGACAGGGCGATGGCGGCGGCACGGCCGATGCCGGAATCAGCACCGGTGACGATGCCGCGGTACCCCTTCAGCCGTCCGAGCCCGACGTAGCTCTCCTCGCCGTGGTCGGGCTTCGGGTCCATCTTCCACGCGGCGCCCGGCAGCGACTGCTCCTGCTTCGGGTACGGCGGTGCCGGGTAGAGGGTGTTCGGATCGCGCTTCTCGTACTGGCTCATGGCCCCACTGTCGTCGCGGCGCCCGCACGGGCGCTCAGCTGGTGGGTGACGGACGCCGAACAGGCGAGCAACGCCCTGGAGACGGGTGGGACGGACTGGAGGCGCGGTGCCAGCTGACACCGCGCCTCCAGTCCGTCAGGTGGTTCAGACGCCGGCCGTGGTCCGGATCCAGGACGAGGCCTGCGACAGCAGGGCGTAGTTCGAGCCGGCCTTGGTGTTCGCGCCTGGGTCGGCGCTGTCACCGGTGGAGCAGACGGCGACGACCTTGCCGTTGACGAGCAGCGGGCCGCCCGAGTCGCCGTGGTTCGAGGCGCCGGTCACGCCGGTGAGGTGCTGGGCACGACCGCTGAAGGCGTCGGTGCTCGCGCCGGTGAGCGAGACCGTGGCCTGGTACAGGCCGTCGGACTGGGTCGCGTTCGCACGCAGGCCGTAGCCCTGGATGGTGCCGGTGCCGCTCGACTTGGCCGTCGCGGTGAGGTCGAGGGGTGCGTAGGTGGACAGCGAGTAGGCGGTCCGCAGGTGCACGAGCGCGATGTCACCCGCCGGCGAGGCGCTGACGCGGTCGACGGCGACGGCCGTGCCGCGGTTCACGGTGGAGTTGGAGTGGTACACGTTCATCGCGCCGATGCCGTCGATGCAGTGCCGGGCGGTGAGGATCCACGAGGCGTTGAGCTGCTCGCCGGTGCAGTTGCTGACGTAGCCGGAGGGGATGCTGCCGCCGGAGGCTTCGAGCTGCACCGCCCACGAGGTGGTGGGGGCCTTCTCGCCGCCGACGACCTTCGTGCTGACGGGCAGCGCGGACGCGGGCGAAGCGGCGAACACGCCGGCGGTGATGACGGCGACCGCGGCGAACGCGGCTGCGATGGACTTCTTCATGACGACTCCTCTGTCGGTGAAGCACCTGCCAGTTGCTCTGTGCAACTGATGCGTCATCCTGACCCCCTGTCCAGGGGTCGCGCCAGTCCGCACTTCGACGGACGCGGCTGCTTGCGGACCCGAACGCCGTGATCCGGTACGCGAACTGGCTGAGCCGTGCGCCATCGGTCTGGTCGTAGCGTCGAAGCATGACCAGTGACGCGATCAACCTGCCGGATCGGTTGACTCCGGCCCTGGACCCTGACCTCGAGGTGCTCGACGCCATGGACCGTGTCATCGCGGCGTGCGTGGAGGGGACCTCGGCGACGGAGGCGGGGGTCGTGCTCGCGGACCGATCCGGTGCGTTGCAGGTCATCGCCTCGACGAGCGAGCGCAGCAGCGAGGCCGAGGAAGCGCAGCTCGGGACGAACGAGGGCTCGTGTCTCGACTGCTACCGGACCGGCGAGACGATCGACGTGCCCGACGTGTCGACGCACGAGTCGGAGTGGCCGGCGTTCTCGGCAACGATGCGTGACCGCGGGCTGCACGGCACGTTCGCCGAGCCGATCCTTCTGCGGGACCGGACCATCGGTTCGCTGTGCGTCTTCGCCGACCACACCCGCGGGCACAGTGACCAGGACGTCGTGCTGATGCAGCTGCTCGCCGACGCGGCTTCAGCTGCCCTCGTGCGACAGCGCGACCGCGGGGTGTCGACCACGATCGAGGAACAGGTCGAGGACGCGCTCGAGGCCCGGGAACTCCTCGAACAGGCCAAGGGTGCACTCGCGTACCGACGGGGCATCCGGATGGACGAGGCGTTCCAGATCCTGCGACGTGCTGCTGCCGGTGCGGGCCGCGGGATCCGGGCCATGGCGGAGGACGTCGTGCACCGGGGTGCCGACCTCGGCAGCACCGGCTAGGCCCGTCGGGTCCGCGGCCCGTCCGGCTCCGTCCGCAGCACCAGGCCGTGGTGGTCGGTGGTGAGCGTCACCGCGACCACCTCGCCGAACGCGTCGCCGTCGAGCTGCACCCGCTCCGGGGTGTCGACGGTCAGCCGCAGCGTCCTCGCCCGTGTGTACCGGAGCGCACGCGAGGTCGGCAGCACCCGCGCCAGGAGTCGCCCGAACCGGGTGCGCGCGAAGAAGCGGTTGAGCGTCAGGGCGTACCCGACCTTGGTCCAGCCGTACCACCCGGCCGGCCGGAACGCCACGGCGTCGAGGATGCCGTCGTCCGGTCGCGCCGCGGGGAGCAGCAGGATGCCCGCGGTCAGGGTGCCGCAGTTCCCGACGATGATCGTGTGTGCGCTCATGCTGCGGAGCGGGCCGTCGTCGATCCCGTAGTGCACGGGGATCTGCCGGTTGCCGATCACGGACCGGGCGATGGGATCCGAGTAGGCGACCCATCCGAACCGCTTCTTCACCCACGCGTTCGTGTCCGCGGCCATGCTCGCATCGAGCCCGATGCCGGTCATCACCAGGAACGCGTGCGACGTCGTGGTGCCCGCCGGGTCGGTCAGGTCGGCCAACCCGACGTCGATCGGGCGGTCCGTCCCGCTGAAGCCCGCTCGGACGGACCGCACCAGGTCGCCGAGGGGCAGACCGAGGTTCCGCGCGAACAGGTTGCCGGTGCCGCTGGGGAGGAGCGCCACCGGGATCCCGGTGCCGCGGAGTTCCGCGGCGACGACCCGGAGCGTGCCGTCACCACCGGCGACGAGGACGACGCTCGGGTGGGCGTCGCGTGCGGCCCGGGCAGCCGCCCGTCCGTCGTCGTCGGCGCTCGTCTCGAACCAGAGCGACTCGGCCCATCCGTGTGCGCGCTCCTCGGTGCGGAGCACCGCTCGGAGGCGGGCCTGGTCGATCTTGGTCGGGTTCACGACCACCGCCGCTCGGAGCTGCTGCGGTTCGTTCGGGAGGTTCGGCACGGGGCTGGTGGTCAGTGGATCCGGAGCTCGGACACCATCGGGCAGACGAAGGGGTCGCGGGCTGCGAGGCCGACGCGGTTGAGGTACCGGACGACGATCCCGTACGAGCGCAGCAGCGTCGTCTCGGTGTACGGCACGTCGAGGGTGTCGCAGTGGTCACGGACGAGCAGGCGGGCCTGCTTCAGCGCCGGACGCGGCATCGACGGGAACAGGTGGTGCTCGACCTGGTAGTTCAGCCCACCCATCAGGAACGACACCCACCAGCCGCCACGGATGTTGCGCGACGTGCGCACCTGGCGGGAGAAGAAGTCGACCTTCGCGTCGTGGGCGATCGTCGGCATGCCCTTGTGGTTCGGGGCGAACGAGGCACCCATCATCACGCCGAACACGGCCAGCTGCACCCCGAGGAACGCACACGCCATCCCGAACGGCAGGAACCAGAACACCACCGTCAGGTAGATCGCGAACCGCGCAACCAGCAGGATGCCCTCGAGGACCCGCCCCCGGACGTCATTGCGCCCACCCGTCCCGCGGAGCACCGACATGACCGCAGCCCGGTGCAGGTTGATGCCCTCGAGCGTGAGCAACGGGAAGAACAGCCAGCCCTGGTACTGCACGAACACCCGGAGCGGCCCGTTCTTGACGGCGGCGGCGTCCTCCGGCAGGAACCGGATCACGTCCGGCGCGATGTCCGGGTCCTTGCCGACGGTGTTCGGGTTGCCGTGGTGACGCGTGTGCTTGTTCATCCACCACGAGTAGCTGAGGCCCACCAGGAACGTGCCGACCCAGCGGCCCGCGCGGTCGTTCCACTTCTGGGACTCGAACACCTGACGGTGCGCGGCCTCGTGCGACAGGAACGCGAACTGCGTGAACAGCACACCCAGCGCACCGGCCACGATCAGCTGGAACCACGAGTCACCCAGGAACGCGAACGCGACCCAGCACGCGGCCGTCGCCACGACGAGCGCGGAGAACAGCGCCCAGTAGAACCCCCGACGGCGCTCGAGCAGCCCGGCTTCCTTCACCTGCGCCAACAGCGCGGAGTAGGACGAGGTGCCGCCGGTCCGCGGCCCGGCCGGGGAGCCGGTCTTCCGGTAGCCGCCGGTGAGGGGTTTCGAGCTGGTCTCCCGCTGCGGGCTGGTACCGGCGTGCTGCGTGGTCATGGATTCCCTGGTCGTCATCGGAATGGAGGATCGTTCCGGCGGCCGGGGTCTGGGGCTGCTGGTCCAACGCTAGAGCCGCCGCGCTCCTCGGTGCAAGCCACAGGTCAGCGTGTCCGCTGCTCGGCTACGGTTGTCCCGCCTGCTCGACGGAAGGACCGTTCCCCACATGACCGAGGTACGCGAAGCACGACTGGTCGAGACGTTCGTGACCCTCACCGACAGCCTGGTGGCGGACTACGACGTGGTCGACGTCCTGCAGACGCTGGTCGACCGGGCGGTCGAGTTGTTCGACGCCGCCGCGGGCGCGATCCACCTGCTCGACCAGCAGGACGAGCTGCGCGTCGTCGCGTCGACGAGCGAGCGCAGCAGCTTCATCGGTCTGCTCCAGCTCAACGCCGGCGAGGGGCCCTGCATCACCGCCGTGACCACCAGCCGGCTGGTGACCTCGGAGAACGCCGACGACCTGCGGCAGCACTGGCCGCGGTTCGCCGAGGCCTCCAGGGCGCGCGGGTACGCGGGCGTCCACGCCATCCCGCTCCGGCTGCGGGACACCACCGTCGGGTCGCTGAACCTGTTCCGCGAGACCGAGGGGGCGCTGAACGGAGCCGATGCCCGAGCCGCGCAGGCCCTCGCCGACGTCGCGACCATCAGCCTGTTGCAGCAACGGACCCTCGAGCACGCGACCCTCACCGCGGAGCAGCTCCAGCGCGCGCTCGACAGCCGGGTCGCCATCGAGCAGGCCAAGGGGTACCTCGCCCGTGCGGCGGGGGTCGACGTCGAGCAGGCGTTCGGCATGATCCGTCGCTACGCCCGCGGCCACCAGCGCTCGTTGAGCCAGGTCGCCGCCGCCGTGGCGCGCGACGACGTCCCGCTCGCCGACCTGATCGGGGCCGGAGCGTCCTGAGGGTTCGCTCGGGACGCTCCGGACCGCGCACGACTACTTCGTCGTCGTGAAGGTGCCCCGGGCCCGCTGGTCCGAGCCGTAGCCACGGGCGTGCACCACGTGCGTGCCCGGCGCCAGCGCCGCCACGGCCTTCGTGATCTTCAGGCGGACCTTGCCGTCGGCGTTGGCGGTCGTGCGGGTGGCCCGACCGCCGTCGATGCTGACGGTGACCGACTCCCCGGCACGGAACCCCGTCGCCGAGATCGCGACCTTGGCACCCTTCCGGCTGCTCGTCGGCGTCACGGCGATGGCCGTGCTGGACGCCTGCGCCTCGGCGCACGCGTCACCCGGGGTCCCGACCGCCGGAGCGGACGCGGTCGGCCGTCCGTTCACGCTGCGCACGCCGTCGTCCTCGCGGATGCGCATCGTGCCGACCGAGTCGCCGATCACCGAGCCGCCCTGGGTGTTGCTGAGGGTCATCGCGTAGTCCGACGTCCGCGAGAACGACGGCGTGCGGTCACCGTTCACCGAGACCGCGACCGTGCGGCAGACCTCACCGGGCTGGAACGTGACGGGCTGCACCGCCGGGCGGATGCGCCCGTCGTACGCCTGGTCGAGGTCGAAGGACACCGTCGTGGCCTGCTCGGCAGGTCGGGAGAGCACGACCGCTGCCCGGACCACCGTGCGGGTACGGCCCTCGTCGACGAACCGGTCCGCGATGCGTGCGGCGGGACGCTTCGTGACCACCGGGGTGCCGAGGGTCGCAGCGGGCACGAGCGACAGGTCGCTCAGCAGGACCCCGCTGTTCTTCTGCGGGACGTCGATGGTCACCTCGCGCACCGACGTCAGGTCGATGCCGGTGAACGTGTCGAGGGGGATGCGCGCCTGCTGCAGGATCGTCTTGCGCGGGGCCATCCGGGTACCGGGGAGCAGCTGTCCGGCACGGCTGGTGTCGGACAGGCGTCGGGTCGTCACGGCACCGGTCGCGTCGCGGAGGGTGATCGAGACGTTCGCGTTCGTCGTCGCGGTGTCGTCCGGGGTGAGGCGGAGCGACAGCGCCTGGAACCCGGTGAAGTCACCGGCCGCCGGAGCCACCGGGACGTGCACCTGGCCGCCGGTCGCCGCCTTGGTGGGCGAGACGTGCAGGGCGGGGGTGGCCGGCACCGAGGACGCCAGGTAGGCCGGGGTGTAGTCCGGGGCGTTGGACGAGATCGAGACGCACGCCGGCAGGATCTGCTTTGCGGGCAGGCTGTCGGAGCTCGCGCAGGTCTTCGCCGTCAGGGCACCGGTCGTGGTGATCGCCGGGTTCGCGGTGTCGAACAGGGCGAGGTCACGGCGGCTCGCGCCGGGCTGGGAGGCGCTCACCCGGATGTCGGCCGCGCCCAGGGCGGCGGGCTGGCGGTTGGTGCCGTCGAACATCGGCAGGAACTGCTGCTCACCGTCGAGCGTCAGGCGGAAGAAGCCGCTGATCAGGCTCGTGCCGACGGCGTACTGCTGGTCGGACGACAGCCGCGTGGTGTGCTTCGCCTTCGCCCCGCAGACCGCGTCGGACTCGTCGTACCAGTCGTCCGACGACGCCTTCGCGTACTTGCCGGGCGTCCACGTCGTGTTGAAGAAGTTGTGGTTCGCACCCATCACCAGCACCGAGGAGCGCAGCACGTCGTCCCCGAAGGCGGTGCGGGAGTCGTCGTAGAAGTGCTGTCCCTGCAGGTCGGACACGTCGCCGTCGCAGTACGGCAGGACGACCGCCGTGTTGGTGTCCGGCAGGGTCATGCGTCCGAAGTCGGTCGGCGCCAGGGGCAGGACGGCACGGATGCCGAAGGGGTTCGTGCGCTGCGTGTTGAGCAGGGCCGCGCGGACCACGCCGTCACCACCGCGCGAGTGGCCCATGAGGCCGACGTCCTGCAGGTCGAGCTTGCCGGTGAGCAGCGGCGAGAGCCGGGGCTCCTGTCCGGCGTCCGCCCGCTGCAGCAGGCTGAGGTGGTCGAGGACGAGCTGCCCGCGGGCCACCGCTCCGCCGTCGTCCGAGTAGCTGCCGTCGAGGGCGTTGATCGCGTTCGCGGAGATCGACACGACGACGTTGCCGTGGCTCGCCAGCGCGGTCGCTGCCGCGTTGTAGCCGAGGTAGCTCGGGATGTCGGTCTGTCCCTTCCCGCACGGCCACGCCTTCGGGTTGTACGTGCCGCCGTAGCACGCCTCGTGGCGGCCGTGCAGGAACACCACGACCGGGCGCTTGCCCGGGGCGTCCTTCGGCACGAAGACGGCGGCACGCATCTCGCCCTTGCGCCCGAAGCCCTTGATCGTCTCGGCTTCGTTGCCCAGGTCGTAGTCGGCCCGGGTGACCGCGTACTGGCCTGCGGACGCCGGGTCGTCGGTCAGGGGTGCCGGGGCTTCGCTCGGCGCGACCGTCTGCGGCGCGGTGGCGGCCTGCCGGTTGCCCTGCAGGTCGGTCTCGCCCGTCCAGCCGAGCTCGACGCTGCGGGCATCGGCGACCGCCGGGTCGGTCGTGGTGACCGTCAGCTGCCGCTGGTCGAGGCTCGTCTGCGCGACGCCGACGTCGGTGCCGTCCACGAGCAGGACGGGGGCCGCCGCACGGAGCGGCAGCGGGTCGGCGAGGGTCAGGACGACGGTGTACCCGCCGTCGGTCGGCGTGACCGTCCAGTCGTCACCCTGCGCGACGGGCGTGCCCGGCGTCGTGATCGTGGTCGTCCCCGTCGCGGCGGTGGACCCGTCGCCCGGCGCGGCCGTGGCCGGCACCGCCGCGATCGTGCCGGAGACGGCGAGCGCCCCGGCGATGAGTGTCGAACACGCGATCTGCAGCGCGATGGTGGAACGGCGTCTCGGCGAACGGTTCACGTCGGATCTCCCCTGGTGCGACGGGCATGCGCCACCGCACGCTCCGTCGCCAACAGTAGAGAGCGCGCTGCTCACCGCGGATCGTCCTGGAGGATGAGGTGACGGCTCAGTCCCTGAGGGTCCTCACGGGTGCGACATCCGGGTACCCGACGGCACGCGGACGGCCCCGCGACCAGGGTCGCTGGGCCGTCGATCGTGCGGGTGGATCAGATGCGGCCGACGGTGCGGCGACGACGACGCAGCAGGACCATGAGCGTTGCACCCGCGGCGAGGAGTGCCGCGGCGATGCTCAGCGGGACGGTCGGGTCCGAGCCGGTGAACGCGAGCTCACCGGTCGGCTGGTCGGTTCCGCCGCCACCGCCACCGCCGGCGCCTGCGGGGCCGCTCGGGGTGGCGGTGGGCACCACTGCGGGTGCCGTCGGGGTGGGTGTCGCGGTGGGCACCGGTGCCGGGGCGCGGACCGTGATGGTGACCGTCTGGGTGTCGTCCGGGCTGGTGCCGTTCGACGCGGTGATCGTCACGGTCGAGGTACCCGGGGTGGTCGGGGTGCCGGAGATGACGCCGGTGGTGCTGTCGATCGTCAGGCCGTCGGGCAGGCCCGTGGCGGTGAAGGTCGGGTTCGGGGTGCCGGTCGCGGTGACGGTGGACGAGTAGGGCACGTCCACGGTGCCGTCGGACGGGGTGCCCGAGGTGATGGTCGGCGACTCGGACGGCGTGCCCGGTGCGGGGCAGCCGTTGGAGGCCGTGATCGTGTTCGTGTCGAGGGTGACGGCGCCGGTGCGGGCCAGCAGTCGGCCCTGCACGGTCGCGCCGGTGGTGGCGGTCACGGACTGCTGCGCCAGGACGGTGCCCTGGAACTGGGCGCCGGTGCCGACGGTGGCGGAGCTGCCGACCTGCCAGAACACGTTGCACGAGCTGGCGCCGCCGGTGATCACGATCTGGCTGGCGGACCCGATGGTCAGGGTCGACGCGGCCTGGAACACCCAGACGGAGTTCGCGCTGCCGGCGAGGGTCAGCGCACCGTTGTTCGCCAGCGCGAGGGCGCCGCCGGAGTACACGCCGGGTGAGAGCGAGAGGCCGTTCAGCTCGGTCAGACCGGTCTGGGTCGGGGAGAGCGACGCGGCGACGTTGTACGCGGTGGTGGTGTCGCGCTGGGCCTGTGCGGCCGCGGCGTCGGTCTGGTGCGTGGTGCCGTTGACGACGCCGTTCGGTGCGCCGCCGAAGCCGGTGATGGACGTGCCCGGCGACAACCCGAGGTCGCCGTTGATCACGGAGGGGCCGGTGTTCGTGACCGCGCTCGCGCCGAGGACACCGTAGGTCGATGCGGTGCCGAGGTTGACCGGACCGTCGATGACCGTCGCGGCGGATGCTCCGCCACCGGTCCCGAGGGTGACCAGCGCGGCGACGGCAGCCGCCGACACGACCAGGAGGGAACTGCGTCTGAGATGGCGAGCCTGCACGGTCCGACCGCTTCCTGCAAGGAGAGGCGGGGTGACGTCGGCGACGAGCGCGCATTCTCGGTGGCTCGAAGTATGCGCTTCTCCACAGTGATTACCTAGGAATGTCTGAACATTCGCCCAAAGCCTGGCAGTTGGCCTGGCTGCCTAGGCGATCCCGGCCCGTGAGCGCATGCTCACCACAGGTTGACCGGCCGCTCTCACCAGCGGACGGGTAGGGAGTTCGGGTCTCCCGTCAGCCGGTGCGGCGCCGGTCCCGGGTAGGACCGGTCGCCCACCCCCGGACACACGGCGAAGGGCCCCGCGATCGGGATCGCGGGGCCCTTGCTGGTGCCGGGTGCTACTTGATGACGACCTTGATGGTCGGGCTGGTGCTCGTGCTGAGCTCCGAGGTCCCGGCGAAGACGGCGTGCAGGTTGTGCGTGCCCTTCTTCAGCGGGAGCTTCGACGTGACCACGCCGTTCTCCACCGTGACGGTGGCGAGGCGCTTCGAGCCCTGGTAGATCCGGGCGGTGCCGTCGACGCTGAAGCCGGTGGCCTTCACCTGGACGGTCGCCTTGCCACCGCTGTACTTGATGGCGGTGCGGGACGGGGCCTTCTCGACGGTGACCGTCATGGCCTTCGCCGTCTTCGAGTTCGTTCCCGAGTACACCGGGTCCGCGTTGACGAACGAGGCCGTGACCGCGTGCTTGCCGATGGCGAGCGTCTTCGGCAGCGTCATGCTGGCCGCGCCGTCCTTGACCGGGGCGGTGCCGAGGACCTTGCTGCCGTCCTTGAACGTCACCGTGCCCTGCTGGGTACCGATGCCTCCGGCGATGGTCGCGGTGACCGTGGCCGGCTTGGCGGTGCCGTAGGTCTGCTCGGCGGCCGACGCGGTGAGCGTGGTGGTCGTCGTCGGCAGCGTGGCGTGCAGGTTGAACTTGTCGACCGTCGAACCGATCGCAGCCGGGTCGGCCGTGGCCGTCGGCTGGAGGGTCACGCCGCAGCTGTCCACCTTGCCGTGCTGCACCGCCGAGTTGAGCGTGGTGCAGTCGCTGGCGCGGATGTTCTCGACGGCGAGCTTGTCGTCGGTGACCGAGACCTTCACGAAGGTGCGGACGTGCTCCTGGTTCTCGACCGAGTTGGCGAAGTGACGCTCACCCTTGGGGTCGAGCGGGTCCGCGCCGTAGCCCTGGGTGGCGTCCGGGGTGGTGAGGTCGTAGTACTTCGAGCCGGAGGCCGAGTTCGCCGTCATGTAGATGACGCCGCCGGGGCCGGAGAAGACCTCGGGAGCAGCGGGCTGCTCGTTGACGTTGGCCTTCTTGCCGTTCTTGATCGCGTAGCTGCGCGAGTAGGAGTGGTCGTGGCCCTGCAGGACGAGGTCGACACCCATGTCCGAGAACGAACGCGTGAAGTCGAACCGGCGCTGCTGGTTGTCACGGTCGTTCGCGTGGTCGGCCGGCGAGTAGATCGAGTGGTGGTAGACCAGCGTCGTCCACTTCGCGTCGTCGCCGTAGCGGTTGATGACGTCGCGCACGTAGTTCACGTGGGCAGCGTCCGAACCGGCCGCGTAGGCGTTCGAGTTGATGTCGATGAACAGGACGCCCTTGTACATGTACCAGTAGTCGCCACCCGAGTTCGCGGTCGTGTTGCCGCCCGGGTAGAAGTCCGGCACCTTGAGGGAGTTCGGCACCTGGTTGTGCTGCTCGTAGGCCTTGCCGCCCACGTCGTGGTTGCCGATGGTCGAGGCCCACGGGTAGCGCTTCAGCACGTCGCTGCTGTCCGCGAACGCGCCCCACTCGTACTCGTTGTTGGCGTGCTCGACCTGGTCGCCACCGGAGACCAGGAGCTCGGCGTCCGGCTCGGTCGACGTGGCGTACTTGAGCGTGTCCGCCCAGCCGGCGCCGTCGTCGTCCGTGAAGCCGGACGAACCGATCTGCGGGTCACCGAAGAACAGGAAGTCGAAGTCGCCGGAGAAGCTCTTCGTGGTGAAGGTGTACGACGCGGACCAGGCCGAGCCGTCCGCCGCACCGACGTGGTACGTGTACGAGGTGTTCGGCTCGAGGGCCGAGATCGTCGCGTGCGCGTTGATGTAGCCCGACTCGGCGGCGATGCCCGGGATGCTCTTGGTGTTCGAGTCGGTCGCGCTCGAGTCGGCTGCGGTGTTCGCGGCCTCCGAGGCGGCGACCGTCTGCTTGGCGTCCGTGAAGACGCCGTCCGTCATGGACGCGGTCTTCTGGATCTCGAGCGACTGCGCGACGTTCGTGGGGAAGTACCACGAGGCGATGCGCTGGCTCTCGGTCGCGCCGACGCCGAGCAGGATGTGGATCGGGCCACCGGTCGAGATGTTGGTGGTGGGGGTGTTCGTCGCAGCGGTGGCGGCGTTCGTGCCGACCATCGAGGCACCGGCGATGAGCGCGGCCCCGAGGACGGCCCCGCAGACGCGGAGGGTGGTGGTTCTGCGCCGGGTAGTGGCGCCGGACAGGAGACTCATGTTGGTCCGTTTCTCAGACGTGGGATGGTGCAGCACGGAAGACTCTGCATGCACTGCAAAACGTCTTGGTAAACGCTGAGTGACAGTTCGTCGCCGTTCAGGAACGAACGCGGCTCGTCAGCAGGTCCGTGGCGAGCGTCAGCCCGCCGCGAGCCGCTCGACGAACCAGATCATCCCCATCACGAACACGCCGGCGGTCACGGCGCCCGTCACCCAGAGCGACACCCGGTGCGCCTTCCGCCGCAGCAGCGAGAGCGGCGGGAAGACGATGACGATGATCGCGAGCTGCACGGCCTCGATGCCGACGTTGAAGATGAGGAGCGAGACGAGCAGCTGCCACGAGAACGCCTCGTGGATACCGAGGGCCCCGGCGAACCCGAGCCCGTGGATGAGCCCGAAGGCGAAGACGACGGCCAGGCGGGTCCACCCGGCGCGGTCGAGCGAGAAGTGTCCGTGCTCACCGACCACCAGTTCGTCGGCCCGCGATCGACGACGCCAGAGCCGCCACAGGTACCAGCCGGCGACCGCGGCGATCGACAGGGCGATGAGCGGCTCGACGACGATCGCGGGCGGGCTGACCACACCGAGGGCGGCGAGGATGAACGTGATCGAGTGGGCGATCGTGAACGCGGACGCCGTGTAGACGACCTCGCGCAGACGACGCGAACCGGCGATGAGCGCCACGAGGAACAGGATGTGGTCGATCCCGGTCAGCAGGTGCTCGGCGCCGAGCCGGAAGAACTCCCAGAAGCGCTCACCCGCGGACTGCTCGGTCGAGAACGTGCGCTGCGAGGCGTCGAGGGTGGCCGAACCCGTCCGGTCGTCGACGTCGTAGGTGACGATCGTCTTGGTGTCGCGCACGAAGGTCTCGTCGTCGGGGAAGAGCTCCGACGACACCACGTGCCCGGACTGCGTCTCGGACGGTTCCGGGCAGGTGAAGTCCGCGGTCACGTGGGCGTACGGCACCTCGTCCTGCAGGTCGACGGTGACGGTGTCGTCGAGCGTGCCCGTGCAGGCCTGCCCGCCGGCTCCGGTGACCCGGAACCGGTCGAACACGTACTTCCCGATCGCGTCGGTGTGCGCCTCGGCAGCCGTCACCATCCCCGGGAAGTCCCCGTCGTCCCAGGCCTGCTGCCCCTGCTCGTGCAGCGCGTCGTCGTGCTCGCTCGTGGCCACCGAGACGAGCATCAGGTCGTACTCGAGCCCGAGCTTCGCCTGCACGACGGTCGGCTTCGTGGACGTGACGTCGGCGTAGACCACCGAGCTGAAGCCGTGCGCCGACGCCGGTGCGGCTCCCCCGAGCACGCCGATCACGACCACCCCGAGCAGCACGAGCGCGGCGACGACCCGTCCGACGAGCGCGAACAGGGGGAGGGAGCGGGCAGGGCGGGCGCGCAGGAGCGCGGCGGTGGTTCCGGAGGGCACGCGCAGACGATCCGGCCCGCAGACGACCGGCAGGTGAACAACCGGTGACCAGCAACGGGACGGCGGTCGGACAGGTCCCCGTACCAGCCCGGAGCGGCCGTCGGGCGTGCTTGCATGGTGCCGTGATCCGCCCCGCCACCCGGACGACCTCCCTGTTGACCGCCGTCGCCCTCGCCGCGGCCGGCACCGCGCTGCTGGCCGGCTGCTCCGGGGCGTCGAACGGCACCACCGGCGGCACCGGCCCGACGGCGACCGCGTCGGCGCACGCCTCGGCCGGGGTCCTGGGCACCGGGTTCTCCGACCCCGACCAGCCGCCGGCCCCCGAGGCCACCATCCACCCCGAGCCCGGTTCGTGGTCCGGGGTGCACGCCCCCGCCGACTACGACGTCGTGCTGCTCTCCGACGCGGGTGACGCCGCCGACGCTCCGACCCGGACCCTGCTCGACGCCGTCGAGTCGTGGGCAGCGGACGAGGACGTCACCGTCACCCCGGTCTCGGCGAAGGGCCCCGACGACCGGATCGCCGCGGTCCTGCGCGCCGTCGACGCCGAGCCCGACCTGGTCATCACCGTCGGCAACCACATGGTCGACCCGCTCGCGGCGGTCTCACCGACCGCGCTCCACCAGCAGTTCCTGGTCGTCGGTGCCGAGATCGCGGAGCCGACGTCGAACGTCACGGCAGCCGACTGGACGGGCGGCGGGTTCCGCGGCGAGGGCCTCGGCCCGTCGAGCCACTACGACCCGGAGACCTTCACCGAGGACCGCGCGGCCCGCGGCCTGCGCGCCGGCCTCGCCGCCGTGCTCCACGACCTGCGCGGCATCGTCGTCTGGGTGCCCTGACCGGGCGCTCCCCCGCTACGCGGTCTCCGGCTCCAGGACGCGCGCCCGCACCTGCGCCGCTGCGCCGAGTGCCACGGCGTCGGACCCGAGCGTCGACTGCGCGAGCCGGATCGTCGCCCCGCTGACCGGCGGTTCCGCGGCGATCGCCGCCGAGATGGCCGGTTCGAGCAGGTCCCAGGACCGAGCGATCCCGCCGCCGATCAGGACGGTGGTGACGTCGAGGATCCCCGCGGTCAGCAGTGCGGCACGCGCCAGCCCCCACCCCGCCGTGGCGAAGACGGCGGCCGCGTCGGCGTCCCCGCCGCGTGCGGCGACGGCGACGTCCCGTGCCGAGAGCATCCGCCCGGAGCGTTCGGCGTAGCGGTCGGCGATGCCGCGCGCGCCCGCGATGGTCTCCAGGTGCCCGGCCTGCCCGCAGGTGCACCGGGCGTCGCCGAAGCCGGGGACGTGGCCGATCTCGCCGGCGGCTCCGCGCGGGCCGGCGAAGAGCCGTCCGTCGAGCACGAGCGCGCCGCCGACACCGGTGCCGAGGGTCATGCCGAGCACGTCGGACTCCCCCACGACCGCACCGGTGGCGATCTCGCCGAGCAGGAACGCGTTCACGTCGTTGTCCAGGGTCGCGGGGACGCCGAGGGCGTCCGTCACCGCGCGGGTCACGCCGTACCCGGCCCAACCGGTGAACGAGTTGCCGGTGACGAGGACGGTCCCCGTGGTCCGGTCGACGACGCCGGCCGCGCCCACCCCGACACCCGCCAAGGAGGCCCGGTGCGTCTCGAGCAGACCCGTCACGGCCCCGAGTGCGGCCGTCACGATCGCCGCCCCGCCCGCGTGGGCGGGCGTCGGCAGGTCGAGGCGGTCGATGACCTCGAGGTCGGGCGTGGTCAGGACGACCTTCGTGTTCGTGCCGCCGACGTCCACCCCGGCCAGGACCCGGGTCACGCGGTCACCGCCGCGAGTGAGGCGAGGCGCTCCGTCCGACGCTGCCGTTGCAGCACGGGGTCGGGCACCGGTACCGCGGCGAGCAGGCGACGGGTGTAGTCGGTGGTGGGGTGCAGCAGCGTCGTGCCGGTCGTGCCCTGCTCCTCGACGACGCCCTGGCGCATCACGACGACGCGCTCGGCGAAGTGCTGCACGACGGCCAGGTCGTGCGAGACGAACAGGCACGCGAAACCGAGGTCGTCCTGCAGCTCGCCGAGGACCTCGAGCACGGTCTCCTGCACGCTGACGTCGAGCGCCGAGGTGGGTTCGTCGGCGACGAGCAACCGCGGTTCGAGCACCAGCGCCCGGGCGAGCGAGACCCGCTGGCGCTGCCCGCCGGACAGCTCGCGGGGGGCACGGGACGCCAGGGTCCGCGGCAGCCGCACCGCGTCGAGCACCTCGTTGATGCGACGACGACGATCGGCCGAGGACATCCCGCGACGGTGCACGGCGAGGGGCTCAGCGATGCACTCGGCCACCGACATCCGGGCGTCGAGGGACGCCACCGGGTCCTGCAGCACGACGCCGATGCCGGAGCGGAGTGCACGGCGGTCACGGCCCTTCGCGGTCCGCAGGTCCTGCCCGAACAGCGACACCGTGCCGGAGGTCGGCTTGATGAGCCCGAGCGCCACCCGGGCCGCGGTCGACTTGCCGGAGCCGGACTCGCCGACCAGGCCGACGGTCTCACCGGCGTGCACCGCGATGTCGATGCCCGCGAGCGCGTGGACGGCGCGCGCCCCGCGCCCGAACGTCACCGAGACGTCCCGCAGGTCGACCACCGGGGCCGCACCGGGCCTCCCGGCTGGCTCGGTCTCCGCGTCGGTGACGGGAGCCGGCGGACGATCGCCCGCCACGTCGAGCCGCGGCACCGCGGCGAGCAGCCGCTTGGTGTACTCGTGCTCGGGGCGGAGGAGGACGTCCTCGACCCCGCCGGTCTCGACGATCTCGCCCTGGAGCATGACCGCGACCCGGTCGGCGAAGTCCGCGACGACCCCCATGTTGTGCGTGACGAGCAGCACGCCGGTACCGGTCTCGACGGCGAGCGCGCGGAGGAGCTCGAGGATCTCGGCCTGCACGGTCACGTCGAGGGCCGTGGTCGGCTCGTCCGCGATGAGCAGCTTCGGCGCGTTCGCGATCGCCATCGCGATGACCACGCGCTGACGCTGCCCACCCGACAGCTGGAACGGGAACGACCGGGTGCGCGACTCGGGGTCGGGGATGCCGACGCGACGGAGCAGGTCGACGGCCTCGGCCGCGGCGGCGGACGCGGAGACGTCACGGTGGTTCCGGATCACCTCGGCGATCTGGGCACCGACGCGGGTGAGCGGGTCGAGGGCGGTCGCGGGCTCCTGGAAGACCATCGAGACGGTCGAGCCGCGCAGGGCCCGGAGCGCGGGTTCGGGGGCGCCGACGACCTCGTGGCCGGCGACGACGGCGCTGCCCGAGGCCGTCGCGTTGCCGGAGAGCAGGCCCATCGCGGCGAGGGCGACGGTGGACTTGCCGGAGCCGGACTCGCCGACCAGGGCGAGGGTCTCGCCGGGCGCGACCGACAGGGACACCCCGCGCACGGCGTCGACGGTTCCGGACTCGGTGCTGAATGAGACGCCGAGGTCGGTCGTCCGCAGGATCGGTTCGTTGGTCATCAGCGGCCCCGCACGTCGAAGGCGTCCCGCAGTCCGTCGCCCACCGCGTTGAACGCGCAGACGACCAGGATCACGGCCAGACCCGGCGGCACGATGAGCCACCAGCGTCCGGAGTAGGCGGCGGTGAGTCCCGCCGAGAGCATGCCACCCCAGTCCGTCGCGGGCGGCTGCACACCGAGCCCGAGGTACGAGACGTAGGCGACCAGCAGGATCGCGTCGGCGACCTGGAACGTCGCCGCGACGACGATCGTCGACACCGAGTTCGGCAGCAGGTGCTTGCCGATGGCGCGGGCGTGCGAGCCGCCGATCGCGCGCAGGGTCAGGACGTAGTCGCGGTTCTTGAGCGTCAGGGTCTCGGCGCGGATCAGGCGGGACGGCACGAGCCAGGACACCAGGCCGAGGATGACGATGAGGCCGCCGACACCGGGGTTCGTGATCGCCGAGATGACGAGCAGGATGAACAGGGCCGGGATCGCGATGCCGGCGTCGACGACGCGCATCATCAGGGCGTCGATCCAGCCGCCGACGTACCCGGCGACGGAACCCCACAGGGTGCCGACGACGGTGGCCAGGACCCCGGCGGCGATGCCCACCATCAAGGAGACCTTGCCGCCGTACATCAGGCGGCCGAGGACGTCGTGGCCGACGGCGTCGGTGCCGAGCCAGTGCGCGGCGCTCGGGCCCTGGTTGGCCTGCTCGAGGAGCGTGTGGGTCTGGTCGGTCGGGTACACGAACGGGCCGACGAAGCAGAACAGCACGATGACGACGATCAGGGCGAGGCCGATGACGGCGAGGGTGTTGCTCCGGAACCGGCGGGCGGCGAGCCGGAACCCGGTGGCCGCGACGGTGACGGGGGCGCCCGGGGCTTCGGGGGCCATCTGGACGGCGGTCATGCGCGGCTCGCCTTCACGTCATGGGTGGACGCAGTGTCGATGACTGACGTGTCGGTCATGCGCGGCTCGCCTTCACGTCATGGGTGGACGCAGTGTCGATGACTGACGTGGCGGTCATGCGCGGCTCGCCTTCACTCGCGGGTCGATCAAGGACTGTGCGACGTCGGCGAGCAGGGTGCCGATGACGGTCGCGATGGAGATGACGAGCACGCAGCCGAGCAGCGTCGGGTAGTCGGAGGACTGTGCGGCGTTCCAGAACAGCAGCCCCATGCCGGGGTAGTTGAACAGCTGCTCGGTCACCAGGGCGCCACCGAACAGCACCGGCAGGTAGTACCCGAGCATCGCGACGACCGGGGTCAGCGAGTTCCGGAACACGTGCCGTCGCAGGATCGTCGCGGTCGAGGCGCCGCCGGCACGGGCGGTGCGGACGTAGTCCTCCTGCAGGTTCTCGAGCGTCGAGGCGCGCATGTACCGACTGAACACCGCGATCATCGCGAGGGCTCCGGTCACCACGGGCAGCACGAGTCCGGCGGGGTCCTGGAACACCTCGGCGAGGGTGGTGCCGCTCGGGGCCTGGGACGGCAGCCACGGCAGCTGCTGACTGAAGACGATGATCAGGACGAGGCCGAGGAAGAACGCGGGCGTCGAGTAGAAGACGAACGCCAGGGCGGTCGCGGCGTAGTCGACCGCACCGTTGCGGCGGGCCGCCTGGAGCATCCCGACCGGGATCGCGACGACGAGTCCGAGCACCGCGGAGATGCCGGTGAGCACGAGGGTCTTCGGCAGGCGCTCGGCGATGAGCTGCGAGACCGGCTCGTTGAGCGTGTACGAGGTGCCGAGGTCGCCGGTCAGCAGACGACCGAGGAACCGCAGGTACTGCACGGGCAGCGGCTGGTCGAGCCCCTGCGCCTGGTTGAACTGGGCGATCTGCGTGGGGGTCGCGGAGACGCCGAGCACGCCGCGGGCGGGGCCGCCGGGCAGCGCGTGCAGCAGGCAGAACACCACGACGGTGACGATGAGGATCACCGCGAGCGCCTGCAGGACGCGCCTGGTGAGGTAGAGAGCTGTGGTCATGCGGCTTCCGATGGTCGGATTGGAGACGTGAGCCGGGGAGGAGGCGCGGTGCGCGTCGGACGCGCACCGCGCCTCCAGGGTCGGTTTCCTACTTGGTCCACTTCCACTGGGCCGGGTGGAAGTTGGCGAGCGAGTCCTGGTCGAAGCCGGACAGACCCTTCTTGACGACCGAGATCTGGTAGTCGGGGCTCGGCAGCCAGATCACCGGCAGGTCCTTCGCGACCGCGGCGCTGTAGTCCTGCACGGCGGTGGCGTCGGTCGAGGTGGTGGTCGCGTCGATCAGGGAGTCGACCTCCTTGTTCGAGTAGCTGCCGAAGTTCGCCGAACCGCCGGTCTGGAACAGCGACTCACCGGTCGGGTAGGCCGGGAAGTACCAGCTGCCCGCGGTGCCGAAGAACGACAGGTCCCAGTCGCAGCTGGCCTCGTCCGAGGTGCAGGTCGGGGTCTGCGACAGCACGCTCGACACCGGCGCGGTCTTGATGGTGAAGTCGATGCCGGTCTTCGCGAGCGAGGACTGGATCGCGCTCATCATGTTGTCGGTCACGGTCGAGCCGGACTGCGACAGCACCTGCATCGAGAACTTCGTGCCCTCCTTGACCCCCTCGCCGCACTGGCTGGCGGACGTGCCCGGGTCGGTGCAGACCATCGTGCCGCCCTGCTCCTCCCAGCCGTGGCTGGTCAGCAGGTCCTTGGCCTTCGAGGTGCTGAACGGGTACGGGTTCGACTTCTGCACGTCGGAGACGTAGTCGGACTCCTGTGCCTGCGGGATCGGACCGTAGGTCGAGGTGGCGGTGCCGTTGAAGACGACCTTCGACAGCGACGTCTGGTCGATCGACATCTGGACGGCCTGACGGGCGTACAGCTGCTTGAAGACGGCGCCCATCGTGGGGTTGTTGAAGTTGTACGGCATGTACGTGATCGCCCAGCCGGTCCACGGCTCAACCTCGTAGCCCTTCCCGGTGAAGGACGCCTTCTGGTCCATGTCGGTGGCGTTGATGTAGCCGTAGTCGACCTCGCCCGAGCGGACGGCGTTCACCTCGGCGTCGGCCGTGGTGAAGGGCAGCAGGTTCACCGTCGTGATCGACGGCTTCTCGCCACCGTCGTACTTCTTGTTCGCCGTCAGGGTGACCTTGCCGGCCGTGGTGAAGGTCTTGACGCCGTAGGGGCCGGAGATGGTCTTCCACAGGTCGTCGGTGGCGTAGTCGGAGATCTTGCCCGCGGCGGTGTTGAGGTACTTCCACACCTGCTTCGCGCCGGCGGTGGTCTCGTCGGCGTCGGTCACCTTCGCGGTCGCGCTGGTCTTGTCCCAGGCGTGCTGGGGCAGCGGGATGATGTGGCTCAGCTGGTTGGCGAGCATCCAGTCCGAGTTGTAGGCCTTGTCGAAGGTGATGGTGAAGTGCGTGTCGTCGACGGCCTTGAACGACGTCCAGTTGTCCGGCGCCTTGCCCTTGGAGTACGAGCCCCACTGGTCCTTGTTCGCCTTGATCAGGTTGAACCAGAACCCGACGTCGCGGCTCGTGATCGCCTCGCCGTCCGACCAGTGCCGGTCGCCGAGCGTCATGGTGACGCTCTTGCCGTCGTCGGCGAACTTCGCGTCGGTGGCGACGGAGCCGGCCTTGTTCCACGCGATCTTGCCGGTGGAGCCGTCGTAGGCGACGAGCGGCTCGTACAGCGACTGGGCGATGGAGCCGTTGTTCGTGTTGAGGTGCGCGGCGGTGCCGATCGGCAGGATCCAGTTCGGCGTGAAGTTGGCGGGGAGCGCGTAGTCGATCTCGTCGGTCGATCCCTGCGAGGCGTTGCCGCCTCCGGAACAGCCGGCGAGCAGCGCGCTCACGGCGATCGCAGCTCCGGTGAGGAGCGCCCAGCGACGGGGCTTGGACATGCGGTGTCTCCTTGTGCGAGGGACTTCGGGGAGGTGGAGCACGGGTGCCGAGCGGCACGAGGACAGTCAAGGACCAAAGCGATTGGAAAAACAAACATCTCGATGTAAAAACTGCGTTACTGCGGAACGGACGAAAGGGTGGACCGCTCGATCCGCCCCGTAGGCTCGCGGCAGAACGGACCATCGACCGGTGTTCCGTTCCCGTTCCGCCCGGATTGGAGAAAGTCGTGGCCGATCTCAGCGCCCGCGTCCTCGAGCTCGTCGCCTCGGGGCAGGCCGCCAGCCGGACCGAGATCGCGAAGGTGCTCGGAGCCGCCCCCTCGACCGTCTCGCACGTCGTCGGCCAGCTCCTGGAGCACGGGATCCTCGCCGAGGAAGGTACGGACGTCTCGACCGGCGGTCGCCCCCGCAAGGTGCTCCGCATCGGCGGCGTCGACGAGTACGCGGTCGCCGCGGACGTCGGTGGCGGGCACGCGCGCATCGGCGTGGTCCTGCCTGGAGGCGCGCTCGAGTCGGTCGCGAACGTCCCGTTCGCGCTCTCCGACGGTCCGACCGCCGGGCTCCAGCGCCTGGCCGCGCTGCTCGAGCGGCTCGCCGACGACCGTGGTCGCGAAGGGCTGCGGGGCGTCGGGCTCAGCCTGCCCGGGCCCGTCGACGTCGTCGCCGGGGTCGTGGACCTGCCGAGCCGGATGCCGGGGTGGAACGGGTTCCCCGTGGCCGCGTGGCTGAGCGACCGGTTCGGCCTGCCGGCGATCGTCGACAACGACGCGAACTGCATGGCGGCGGGTGAGCAGACCGTGCAGGATCCCGCTCGACGCCAGACCATCACGATCAAGGCCGGGTCGGCGATCGGCGCGGGCATCGTCATCGACGGTCGGCTCTACCGGGGGTCGACCGGTGCGGCCGGGGACATCACGCACGTGCGGATCGACGCCGCCGGGGACACCCCGTGCTCGTGCGGCAACACCGGATGCCTGGAGACGGTGGCGTCCGGGGCCGCCCTGGTCCGGATCCTGTCGAACGCCGGGGTCGATGTCGCGTCGACCGCCGACGTCGTCCGGCTCGCCTCGGACGCGCACCCCGAGGCCACCCGTGCCGTGCGGATGGCGGGCAAGTACCTGGGCGAGGTGCTCGCCGCCAACGTGAACTTCTTCAACCCGGACGCCGTCTACCTGGGCGGCATCCTGTCGACCCTCGACCCGTTCATCGCCGCCGTGCGCAGCCAGCTCTACGAGAGCTGCCACCCGCTGATGACCCAGCACCTGGCCATCGAACCGGTGTCGCTCGGTGCCGATGCCGGGCTCGTCGGCGCCGGGCAGTTCGCCCTGCAGCGGGGCCTCGCCGCCTCGCTCGAGGAGCTCTCCGCGCCCATCCCCCAGTCCACCACCAGGAACAGGAGCGTCCGTGTCTGAGACCGGTCCCGTCACCCCCGCCGTCCCCGCCAGCACCGCTGGTGCCCGTCGCCCGGTCATCGCCATCGCCGGGCTCGCCATCGAGACGTCGACGTTCACGCCGACCCGGACCCACGCCCCCGCGTTCCACCCGGATCGCGGCGACGAGGCCGTCGCCCGGTACCCGTTCCTGGCGACCATGGCGGACCGGGCGGACTTCCGCGGGGCGCTCATCGGGCACGCGCTGCCCGGCGGGATCGTCGACCGGGCGTCGTACGAAGCCCTGGCCGACGAGATCGTCGAGCGGCTGCGTGCGATGGGTCCGGTCGACGGGCTCTGGTACGACATCCACGGCGCGATGGTGGTCGAGGGGCTCGACGACGCCGAGACGGACCTGCTCGGTCGCATCCGCGCGGTCGTCGGCCCCGACGTCATCGTCTCCGCGTCGATGGACCTGCACGGCAACGTCACGCGTGAGCTCGCCCACCAGGTCGACCTCGTCACCTGCTACCGGATGGCCCCGCACGAGGACACCCTCGAGACGAAGGAGCGTGCCGTCCGGAACCTCGTCGACGTGCTCACCGAACGAGCCGTCGGTGCGCAGCGACCCGTGAAGGCCTGGATCCCGATCCCCGTCCTGCTGCCCGGCGAGCAGACCTCGACCCGTCTCGAGCCGGCGAAGTCCCTGTACGCGCAGGTCCCGCTCGTCGAGCAGACCGAGGGTGTGCTCGACGCCGCGATCTGGGTCGGGTACGCCTGGGCCGACCAGCTCCGCGACCAGGCCGTCACCGTCGTCACCGGGTGGGACGAGGCCGCCGTCGCCGCCGGTGCCGAGCGGCTCGCCCGGGCGTTCTGGGACGTCCGCGAGGACTTCGTGTTCGTCGCCCCAACCGGCACGTTCGAGGAGTGCCTCGACGCCGCGCTCACCCCGGGCGCAGCGAAGCCGTACTTCGTCTCGGACTCCGGCGACAACCCGACGGCCGGCGGCTCCGGCGACATGACCTGGGGCCTGACGCAGGTGCTCGCCCGCCCGGAGTTCCAGGACCCGTCCGGCCCGACCGTCATCTACGCGAGCGTGCCCGGACCGGCCGCGGTCGCCGCGGCGGTGGACGCCGGCGTCGGTGCGACGATCACCGTGACCGCCGGTGCGTCGGTGGACCGCGTGCATGCCGGCCCGATCACGATGACCGGGCGGGTGCACGCGATCAAGCACGGCGACCGGGACGCCGAGACCGAGGTCGTGCTGCAGGTCGGCAGCGTCTTCGCGATCCTGACGAAGCTGCGGAAGCCGTACCACCACGAGCACGACTTCACCGACCTCGACCTGGCGCCGCGGCAGGCGGACGTCGTCATCGTGAAGATCGGGTACCTCGAACCGGAGCTGTTCGACATGTCCGCCGACTGGATGCTCGCGCTCACCCCGGGCGGTGTCGACCAGGACCTGCTGCGCCTCGGGCACCACAGGATCGAGCGGCCGATGTTCCCCTACGATCGAGTGTTCCCGACGGCACCGGACCTCCGCGCCCGCATCGTCCCCGCCTCCAACGAACCGCTCGGAGCCCCTGCATGAGCACCACCGCCGCACTCGAGATCGCCGTCACCTCTCCGGCTGGTGCGATCACCGCGCGGGACGGCGGCGCCGACCGCGTCGAACTCTGCGTCGGGCTCGAGCTCGGCGGGCTCACCCCCTCGCAGGCACTGGTCGAGACGACCCACGAGACCGGGATCCCGGCGCACGCGCTGGTCCGCTGCCGCCCGGGCGGGTTCGTGCACTCCCCCGACGAGGTCGAGCTCATGGTGCGCGAGGTCCGCACGGTCCTGCGGTCCGGGGCCGCCGGTGTCGTGGTCGGTGCCCTGCGCCCCGACCGGACCCTGGACGAGGACGCCCTCCGCCGCTTCGTGGACGCCGCCCGCTCGGTCAGCGCCACCGCCGAGGTCACCCTGCACCGCGCGATCGACCACGCGACCGACCCCGTCGCCGCCGCCGGGTCGCTCGCCGCGCTCGGGTTCACCCGCGTCCTGACGTCGGGTGCCGCCCCCACCGCGGTCGCCGGCGCCCAGACGATCGCCCGCATGGTCGAGGCCGCCGGGCCCGTGCAGGTGATGGCCGGCGCCGGGGTCACCCCCGCCGACGTCCGCGCACTGCTCGCCACCGGCGCCGCCGCCGTGCACCTGTCGGCCAAGCGTCCGGCCGCGGACAGCACGCACGCCGGGGTGCCGATGGGCGCCGGGGACGACGGCTCCGCGCACTTCGTCACCGACGCCGAGGTCGTCGCGGCCGCACGGCGCGCGCTCGACGCCTGAGTCGTTCCGGACCCGCACCGAGTCCCGGACCCACACCGGGCTCCGGACCCGCACCGGGTCCGAGGTGCGGCGCGCGGCGGACGCACACCGCGCCTCCAGGCCGATCCGGGACCACCCGGATGGACCCGCTCCTCCGGTCGGCACCACCTGACCGAACGGAGAACCGTGTCCGCTCCCGTGACCGAGAGCCTGCCCGGGTTTCAGGCCACGGACTGCTGAAGCACCTGGAACGCCACCGCCACCACAAGGGCGTTGTAGAAGAAACTGAGGATGCTGTGCGTCATGACCGTCCACCGCATGCGGCTGGTCAGCACATCGGCGTCGGAGGTGGCGAAGGCAGTGCCGATCGCGAACGAGAAGTAGAGGTAGTCGGTCACGGTCGGCGGCATCTTCTTGGGGAAGGCGATCCCTGGCGTGCGCCCGTCTCGCCGCTGGGTCACCTGGTAGATGTTCGCGAACCCGATGTGGAACAACAGCCATGACAGCAGCACCCCCACGGACGCGAGCACAGCCAGAACGAGGTCGGGCCCGTGCACCGACGCTGCCCCTCGCGCGGCGAGAGCAGTGATGGCCGAGGTGATGCCCGTCGCGCTCGCCACCAGTGGAAAGATCCACGCGATGGCCTCGGCGAAACGAGATTGGTCGTCGTCTTCGCGCACGCTGGGACGGTTCATCGTCCTGATCGCTCCGACGACGACGTAGAGCACCGCCACCGCCTCCCAGGCGATGAGCGCCCCCGAGGCACCCGTCACCAGGTAGGTGATGGAGGCCGCGACGATGATCGCCTCCATCACACCCTTGATCACGCTCGGCGAGCTGCGCGCGACTCTCGCTCTGGCTGTGCGCTTCACCTCGCACCGCCGGCCGCGAGGCGCGCGATGGTGAAGCCCCTGAGCACCCCGGCCACGCGCGGATGGAGAGGAGGCGCGAGGGTGTCGTCCGCTGGCATGCGCATGAGGCTATCGCCTGTGCACCGGCGCGCGCCGCCGTGGACCTCGGCGGCGACAGCAACGCACGAAGCCGGGAATGGATCGTCGCACTCCGGGGCTTGACGCCCCCATGACATCGTCAGCAGCGCGCCGCGGGTGGCTCAGCGTCACGTCCGTCGCACTCGGGTCGTTCGTGCTCGTCCTGTCCGAGTTCCTGCCCATCGGGCTGCTCCCCGCCATCGCCGACGACCTGGACGTCGGCATCGGCACCGCCGGCCTGATGGTCGTCGCCACCGGACTCGTCGGCGCCGTCGCGGCACCGGTCGTCACCGTCCTGACCTCGCGGCTCGACCGCCGGGTGGTGCTCGTGTCCCTGACCGTGCTGCTCGTCGTCGCCGACGGCCTCGCCGCGATCGCGCCGTCGTTCTGGGTGCTGCTCATCGCACGGATGCTGCTCGGTGTCGGCATCGGTGGTTTCTGGGCCATCGGTGCCGGGATCGCCGGGCGACTCGTCCGGCCCGAGCTGACGATCCGTGCGACCTCGCTCATCACGGCCGGCGTCTCCGTCGCGACCGTCGTGAGCCTGCCGCTCGGCGCCCTGGTGTCGTCGCTCGCCAGCTGGCGACTCGGCTTCGTGATCGGTGGGGCGCTCGGTGTCGTCGCGCTCGTCCTGCAGCTGGCGATGCTGCCGAGGATCCCCGCGCAGCAGCGGGTGCGGTTCGCCACGCTCGGGTCGCTGCTCCGTGTGCCCCGTGCCCGGGTCGGGCTCATCGCCGCAGCCTTCGTCTTCGCGGCCCAGTTCGCCGCGTACACCTACATCGCGCCGTACCTGCAGCAGCTCGTCGGTGTCGGCCCGGACACCGTGACGATCGCGCTGCTGGTGTTCGGCGTCGCGGGCATCGTCGGCAACTTCGCCGCCGGCTTCACGCTCGACCGCAGTGTCCTCGGCACCATCGGGGCGTCGAAGTTCGTGCTCGCGGCGGCCGTCGTCCTGCTGCCGCTGCTCGCCCACTCCGTCGTGGGGGTCTTCGTGCTGCTCGTCGTGTGGGGCTTGGTGTGGGGTGCGCTGCCGCTCGGGATGCAGACGTGGATGTCGACGGCGTCGCCGGCCGGGTCCGAGACCGGGCTCGCGCTGTTCGTCACGACGATCCAGCTCGCGATCGCCGCGGGTTCGGTGCTCGGTGGTGCCGCGGTGTCGTCGTTCGGTCTGGCTGCCGACTTCTGGCTGGCGGGCGGGGTCGCGATCGTCGGTGCCGTGGTGCTCGTCGCGATGGGGCTGCGGAAGTCGAGCGCCGTGCCGGCGGTCGAGCCGGTCGCGGCCGACCCGACGCCGACCGGCCCGGTGGCCGTCGCGTGCCCCTGACCGCCGTTCCGGGGCCCGCGGAACACCGGTGTTCGTGCTCTGAACACGCGCGAACCGCGGTTCGACAGGCGAACACCGGTGTTTTGCGGAATCGGCACGACGGACGCAAGGTCAGGCCAGGGTGACGATGCGGTCGGCTGCGGCGATCGCGGCCGGGTCGTGGGCCGCGTGCACGACCACGACGCCGGCCGCAGCCTCGTCGGCGAGCGCCGCCACCACGAGCGCCGCGGACTCCACATCGACCCCCGCGGTCGGTTCGTCGACCAGCAGCACCCCGGCCCGCTGGGCGAGCCCGAGCGCGACGAGCGTGCGCTGCCGCTGCCCGCCCGAGAGCTCCTCGATCGGCCGGTCGGCCAGGTCCGTGATCGCCATCCGTTCGAGCTGCGCGTCGACGACAGCCCGGTCAGCGCGTCCGAGCGGCCGCCACCACGCGCGGTGCCGCCACCGCCCCATCGTGACGGCCGCGCGGACGGTGAGCGGGAGCGTGGTCGGCGGTACGGACTGGGTCACGTAGGCGACACCGTCGGACGGGAGGCCCGTCACCCGCCCGGCGGTCGGCCGCACGACGTCCGCGACCATGTCGAGCAGCGTCGACTTGCCGGAGCCGTTCGGTCCGGTGAGCGCGGTGACGACCCCGGCGGGGAACGTCACGTCGAGCATGTCGAGGACGGTCCGGTCGCCGAGGACTGCCGTCACCCGGTCCAGGTGCACGGCAGATCGGGGCGCGGAGGGGTCGGTCGGCTCGGTCGCAGGCACCTGAGCACGCTATCAGTATCGATACTCGTTTTCATGTAGCGTCTCGGACCGTGACCTGGCTGACCGATCCGTTCTCCGTCGACTTCATGGTGCGCGCCCTGGTCGGTGGCTCCCTGGCGGCGGTCCTCTGCGCCGTGGTCGGAACGTGGGTGCTGGTCCGGGGCATGGCGTTCCTGGGCGAGGCGCTCTCGCACGGCATGCTGCCCGGCGTCGCGATCGCCACCCTGACCGGGATCCCGCCGGTGCTCGGTGCCGCGGTGAGCGCGGGCGTGATGGTGCTCGGCGTCGGGGCACTGCGTCGTCGTGCACGACTGTCGTACGACACCTCGATCGGCCTGCTCTTCGTCGGGATGCTCGCACTCGGCGTGATCATCGTGTCGTCCTCGCGGTCGTTCGCCACCGACGTCACGGCGATCCTGTTCGGCGACGTCCTCGCCGTCACCCGGGCGGACGTCGGTGGCCTCGCGATCGCCGCGGCCGTCGCCCTGGCCGTCGCCGTGGCGTTCCACCGACCCTTCACCGCACTGGCGTTCGACACCCGCAAGGCCACGACGCTCGGACTGCACCCACGACTGGCCGAGGTCGTGCTCATCGGGCTCGTCACCCTGGCGGTCGTCGCCTCGTACCGGGCCGTCGGCACCCTGCTCGTCGTGGGCCTGCTGCTCGCGCCGGCGGCCGCCGCCCGCGCCTGGACCCGGCACGTGGCCTCGACGATGCTCCTCGGCGCCGGCATCGGTGCCGCCGCCGTCCTCGTCGGGCTGCTCGTCTCCTGGCACGCCGGAACCGCCGCCGGCGCGAGCATCGCCGCGGTCGCCGTCGGCGGCGTCGTGGTCTCACGCGCCCTGGCCGCCGTCGTCCTGCGGCGCACCCCGATCCCCACACCGGCGCGCGCGGCCGCGCCGGCAGCACCACGATCCGCCGCACCGTCTCGAGAGGGAGCATGAAGCACTCGACCACCAGCCGCGCCCCCGCGCGCCTCCTGTCCACCATCGGCCTCGCCACCGGCCTGGCCCTCACCGTCAGCGCCTGTTCCACGGGCACCCCGTCGGCCGACGGCTCGACCGGCACCGCCCGTCCCCACGGTTACGTGGCGGGCGCGAGCGAGTCCCAGGAACCCCAGGTGCGCCTCCTGGCCGTGTCAGCGACCGGCGCGACCGCACTGCACGACCTGCTCACCGAGGAGACCACCGAACTCGACGACGTGGACGCACCGGAGCACTCGGCGACCGACGGCCGGTTCCTCGTGACGAGCGACGCCGACCGCACGACGATCGTCGACGGCGGGTCATGGACGGTCGACCACGGCGACCACACGCACTACTACGCCGCCGAACCGCGGGTGGTGGGCACGATCGACGGCGGTGGCCGGGTCGAGGTGCACTCGTCCGAGACCATGACGACGATCGCCTGGCCGGACCGCGCCGAGGCCGTCGTGCTCGACCGGGAGGCGCTGGGTCAGGGCGAGGTCGACGAGACCGCACGGATCGACGCGAGCGTCCTGCTGCCCATGGGCGAGCAGCTCGTGGCGGCCGACGGCGACACGGTCCGCGTGCTCGACGCGGACGGCGAAGCAACCGCCGCCGGCGCCGCCGCCGCCGCCGAGCAAGCGTGCACCGACCCCGCCGGCGGGATCGTCACCCGCGCCGGTGCCGTCGTGGGCTGCGCCGACGGAGCGGTCGTGGTGGACGACGCCGGCGGGACCTCGTTCGTCGACCTGCCCGACGGCGCCGAGCGTCCGACGGCCTTCGCCGCCCGCGCCGGCCGGCCCACCGTCGCCGGACTGGCCGGCACCACCGGGTTCTGGTTGCTCGACGTGCGACAGGGCTCCTGGCGGCTCGTGCCGACCGATCGGCCCCTGCGCGCCGTGGTCGCGGTGGACGACGAGGACGAGCACGTGGTCGGGGTCGACGACTCCGGGCGGGTGGTCGTCGTGACCGCCTCGACGGGGAAGGTGGCCACGACGACGGCGCTCATCGACACCGGCGCAGACGGCCCCGCACCGATGCTGCAGCTCGACGCCCAGCGCGCCTACGTGGCCGACCCCGCGGACGGCACCGTGCACGAGATCGACTTCGCCGACGGCGCCCGGGCCGCCCGCACGATCGAGCTCCCCGTCACCCCCGTCGCCTTCGCCGAGGTCGGACTGTGATGCGCACCAGGGCCCTGACCGCGGGTCTCGTCGCCGCGGCCGTCGCCCTCGTCGCCACGGGGTGCACCACCGCCGGCTCCGACCGACCCCTCGTCGCGGTGACGACGAACATCCTCGGCGACGTCGTCAGCGAAGTCGTCGGGGACCAGGCCGACGTCATGGTCCTCATGCCCCCGGGCGCAGACCCCCACTCGTTCGAGGTCTCCGCGCAGGAAGCCGCACGACTGCGGAGCGCCGACCTGGTGGTCGAGAACGGGCTCGGGCTCGAAGAGGGGGTCGCGCGCCACGTCGCGGCGGCGGCCGAGGACGGCGTGCCGGTCTCCACCGCCGGGGACGCGTTCGACCCGCTGGAGTGGACCACCGAGGACGACAGCGGCCCCGACCCGCACTTCTGGACCGACCCCGCCCGGATGGTCGACGTGGTCGAGGCCCTCGACCAGGACCTGCGCGACGCCGGCATCGAGCCGACCGGCACCGACGCCTACCTGGACGAGCTCCGCGATCTGGACGACACGATGACGACCGCGTTCCGGATCGTGCCCGAGGAACGCCGGGCGCTCGTCACGAACCACCACGTGTTCGGGTACCTGGCCGACCACTACGGCTTCCGGGTCGTCGGGGCGGTGATCCCGAGCGGGACCACCCTGGCCTCTCCGAGCGCCGCCGACCTGCGCGACCTGGCCGACGCCATCGACGAGGCGGGGGTCCGGACGATCTTCGCCGACGCCTCGCAGCCCGCGCGACTGGCCGAGGTGCTCGCGGAAGAGGTCGACCTGCACGTCGAGATCCGACCGCTGGCGACGGAGTCCCTCACCGAGGACGGCGACGCCTCCACCTACCTCGGCATGATGCGCTCGAACACCGAGGCCATCGTCGACGGCCTGTCGATTGGTAATTGAGAATGAGAATCAATACAGTGAGCGACATGACGAACACGAAGACGCTCCGGGCCGCGTGGCCCGCCGCCCTGCTCGGCGCGGCCGCCCTGGCCCTGACCGGGTGCGCCACGAACACCGACGCCGGGTCCGACACCACTGCGACCCCGAAGGCCGACGGGACCCGCATCACCCTGACCTACGACGGCGGCCTGCTCGTCCTCGACCAGGACCTGCAGGTCGTGGCCGACGACGCGATCGACGGCTTCACCCGGGTCAACCCGGCCGGCGACGGACGCCACGTGCTCGTCACCGTGCCCGAGGGCTTCCGGGTCCTCGACACGCAGGCCGAGCCGGCCCTGACCGACGCGGTCTTCCCCGCCGACACCGGTGGCCACGCGGTCGTCCACGGCGACCGCACCGCCCTGTTCGCCGACGGCACCGGCGACGTGACGACGTTCGACCACACCGAGCTCGACGGCGCCGAGTTGCCCGAGGTCGAGACGACGAAGTCCGAGGCCGCCCACCACGGCGTCGCGATCGAGCTCGAGGACGGCACGCTCCTGACGACCATCGGCACCGAGGAGAGCCGCTCCGGCGTGCGCGCTCTGGACGCCGACGGCACGGAGATCACCCGGTCCGAGGAGTGCCCCGACGTGCACGGCGAGGGTGCGGTCAAGGGTGAGGTCGCGGTGTTCGGCTGCACCGACGGCGCCCTGGTCTACCAGGACGGCGCGTTCGAGAAGATCGACGCCCCGACCGAGTACGGCCGCACCGGCAACATGTTCACCACAGAGGACTCGTCCGTCGCGGTCGGCGACTACAACGACGACCCCGACAGCGAGGGCTACCTGCTCGACCAGATCGCCCTGATCGACGCGGCCTCGGGGAAGTACACCGTCGCGGACATGCCCGACGGCGTCGGCTTCACGTTCCGCGACCTGGCCCGCGGCCCCGGCGACGAGGCCGTCGTGCTCGGCGACGACGGTGCCCTGCACACCTTCGACGAGACCACCGGCGAGCAGCTGGAGTCGTACCCGGTGATCGACGCGTGGGAGGGCCCGACCGAGTGGCAGGACGCCCACCCGGCCCTGAAGGTCGAGGGTGACGTCGCCTACGTCACCGACCCCGCCGAGCGGAAGGTCCACGCCGTCGACCTGACCACCGGGAAGGTCATCGCCTCGAGCGACGAGCTGCCGGGCGTGCCCAACGAGATCGCGGTCGCGTAGCGACGAGCAAGACGAGCGCGCTGCGAGCGCGCGGCGGGGTCCGGAACACGACCCCGAAACGGACAGGAGGCCCGTGGCGATCCCGCCACGGGCCTCCTGTCCGTCGTCAACGCGTGGACCGCGCGACGTCAGCCGCCGTCCGTCAGCCCTTGACCGGGATCGACTGCGCCTTGAGCGCCGCGATGGTCTTCGACTGCCCGGACTCGAGCGCCTCGCTCAGCGTGCCCGAGCCGGACGCCGCCTGCCCGAAGCCGTCGGACACGTCCGAGTAGGTCTGCGTCATCGTCGGACCCCAGGTGAAGGGCTGGATGTCCTTCGCCGCGGTCGCGAACTCCTCGTAGATCTTCTGGCCACCGTAGAAGTCGAGCCCCTCGGTCAGGGCCGGCAGGTCGGCGCCGGTGGTCGAGGCCGGGTACAGGTTGGCCTCCTTGTTCAGTGCGGAGAGCGCCTCGGTCGAGGTGTTCAGCCAGACCAGGAACTTCGACGCCTCGGCCGGGTGCTTGCTGCCCGCGAAGACGACGTTCGACGAACCGCCCCAGGCGGCCGACTTGGTCTCGCCGGACTTCCACTGCGGCATCGGGGCGACGGCCCACTTGCCCGAGGTCGACGGCGCACCGCTCGAGATGGTGTTCGCACCCCAGACCGCGGAGACCCAGGTCCAGTCCTTGCCGCTGTCGTAGGCGTTGTTCCACTGGTCGGTGAAGCTCGGCAGGGTGTTGACGAGCTTCTTGTCGATCAGGTCCTGCCAGTAGTCGGCGACCTTCTTCGACGCGGCGTCGTCCAGGTTGACCTTCCAGTCCTGGCCCGAGTTCTCGAACCACTGGCCACCGGCCTGCGAGACGAGCCCGGCGAACTGGTTGACGTCACCCTTGGCGAAGTTGGTGATGTTGCCGCCGAGCTTCTTGATCTTCACGGCGTCCTCGGCGTACTCCTCCCACGTCTTCGGGGCGTCGAGGCCTGCCTTCTCGAACAGGTCCTTGCGGTAGTACAGCGCCATCGGACCGGAGTCCTGCGGCACCGCGTAGACCGACTTCGACTCACCGAAGGTGACCTGGTTCCACAGGCCGTCGGAGAAGTCCTTCTTCGCGTCGCTGATGCCGGCGCACGCGCCGATGTCCTCGAGGCCGCCCTGCACGCGGAACGCCGGCAGGGTGTCGTACTCGACCTGGCCGATGTCCGGCGCCTGCTTGGCCTTCAGCTGGTTGAAGAAGTTCTGGTAGGTGCCGCTGTTGCCGTTCGCGACGATCGAGACCTTGACCTGGATGTCCGGGTTGGCCTTGTTCCAGATCGCGACGACCTTGTCCATGTTCGGCACCCAGGTCGTGAAGTCGAGGGTGACCTTGCCGTCCGAGGGCTTGCAGCTCGCGGCCGCGGTGTCGGATCCACCGCCGCTGCTGCTGCCACCGGTGCTGCAGCCGGCGAGGGCCACGGTGGCGGCCACGGCGATCGCGGCGACGCTGAGGAACTTCGTTGTCTTCATGCTGTTTCCGTTCGGATGTGGTGTGGGGAGAGCTGGTGCGGGAAGGGGTGCGGGTCGAGGGGCTACTTCAGGCCGCCGGAGCCGAGGCCGGAGCGCCAGAAGCGCTGCAGGCTCAGGAAGGCGATGAGCAGCGGGATGATCGAGACGAACGACCCGATGAGCACGAGGGTGCGCAGGTCCGGGTACTGGTTCACGCTCGAGTTCCACGTGTAGAGGCCGAGGGTGACGGGGAACAGCGACGAGTCGCGGAGCATCACGAGCGGCAGGAAGAAGTTGTTCCACACGGCGACGAACTGGAACAGGAAGATCGTCACGAGCGCGGGCGACATGAGCCGCACGGCCACGGTGAAGAACGTCCGGACCTCGCCGGAGCCGTCGATGCGGGCCGCTTCGATGATCTCGTCCGGCACGCTCGACGCCGCGAACAGCCGTGACAGGTAGACGCCGAACGGGCTGACGATGCTCGGCAGGAACACCGACCAGAACGTGTCGGTCAGGTCGACCTGGCTGAAGATGAGGAACAGCGGCAGGGCCAGGGCGGTCGCCGGCACGAGCACGCCGCCGAGGAACACGTTGAACAGGACCTCGCGGCCGCGGAACCGGTACTTGGCCAGGGCGTACCCGCACATCGCGGAGAGCACGGTGCCGAGCAGGCCGGCGACCCCGGCGTAGGCGATGCTGTTCAGCAGCCAGCGCAGGTAGATGCCGTCCTGCCGCGTGAACAGCTCGACGAGGTTGCCGAAGAAGTCCTGCACCGAGGTGGCGCTGAACCACAGCGAGAACGTCGAGTTGAAGTTCGCGGCGGTCTTGGTGGACGAGACCAGCAGCCAGAAGATCGGCAGCAGGAAGTAAAGGGTGAAGACCCCCATCACGATCATCGCGGCGCTGCGCGAGATGACGCTCTCACGGGGACCGCGCGCTCCGCGCTGGTGCGGACGGGAGGCCCGGTTCGGCTCGAGCGGTCGGCCGACGTCGCGGACGAGGTCACCTTGGGACGGGGCGTTGACGGTCATTCGGCGGCCTTCCGCTGGGTCAGTCGGAGGAACCCGATCGACAGGACGAACGTGGCGACGGCGAGGACGACCGAGAACGCCGCGGCGAGGTTGAAGTTCGGCACCGACGACGTCGAGTAGACGAGCATGTTCGGCGTGAACGTCGACGAGATGGTCGAGGTGAACTGGCGGAACACGGTCGGCTCGGTCAGCAGCTGCAGCGTGCCGATGACGGAGAACACGGCGGTGAGGACGATGGCCGGCACCACGAGCGGGATCTTGATCGACAGGGCGATCCGGAGCTGGGACGCCCCGTCGAGCTTCGCCGCCTCGTACACCTCGGCGGGGATCGCGAGGAGCGACGAGTAGATGATGAGCATGTTGTAGCCGACGTAGACCCAGGTCACGACGTTGGCCACGGCCCACAGCACGGTGCTGCCGCCGAGCAGGTCGACCCGCGAGGTCACCGCGGAGAACGGCGACAGGTCGGGGGCGTAGAGGTAGCCCCACATGATCGCGGCGATGACGCCGGGCACCGCGTACGGCGCGAAGAACGCCAGGCGGAAGAACCGCTTGCCGCGCAGCAGCGGGGAGTCGAGCAGCAGGGCGAACAGGAGCGCGAGCCCGAGCATCACCGGCACCTGCACGACACCGAACAGCAGCACGCGGAGCACGGAGCTCCAGAACTCGCCGTCCTGGAACACCAGGGCGTACTGGCTCAGGCCGCCGAAGACCTGCGTCGGGGCGCCGAACGTGCCCTGCCGCTCGATCTTCTGCAGCGACTCCCACACGGCGTAGAGGATGGGGACCAGGTAGAACGCCGTGAACAGGACGGCGAACGGCAGGACGAAGATCGCGATCGCGCGGCGGTAGCGGAACCCGCCGCCCCGGCGTCGTCGGGTCGCGCTGGGCGACTGTGCGGTGGTGGTCATGAGCGGTTCCTGTCGGTGCGGATGATCTGGGTCCCGCCGGGGGCGATGGCGGTGGTCCCGGTGACGGGGCGGTCGGCGACGAGCTCGTGGCCGACCTCGTGGTGCTCGACGGTGCGGTCGGAGTGGTTCAGCAGGAAGACCCACTCGTGGGTGTCGTCCCGGCGTCGCACGACCTCGAGTCCGGGGCGGACGGCGGGGTCGGCGCGCACCCCGGCCTCGTCGAGGACGCGGTGGACGAACCCGCCCAGCGCACCGGCGTCGAGCACCGTGGACGTGTACCAGGCGGTCCCGGCGCCGTGCTCGTTGCGGGTGACGGCCGGGCGGCCGGCGAGCGAGCCCTCGGCGTAGTCGACGACGCTCGTCGCACCGCGCAGCTCGACCGGCTCCGACCAGACGCTGCCGGTCGTGCCGTCGGACAGCGCGATCGTGGCGTCGGCGGCGAGCGGGAGGAACTCGTCCACGCGCACGCCGAGCAGGTCACGGAAGGCGCCGGGGTAGCCGCCGGTGCGGACCCGGTCGCGCTCGTCGACGATGCCGCTGAAGCAGCTGACGATCGCGTGCCCGCCGCCGGCGACGTGGTCGGCGATGACGGCCGCGTGCTCGTCGCGGACCAGGTACAGCTCGGGGACGACGACGAGCGCGTACCCGTCGAGCGGTGCCCCGGGGGCCACGACGTCGACGGTCACGCCGAGGTCCCAGAGCGCGGCGTGGAAGGCGTGGACCTGCTCCAGGTAGCGGAGCGCGGTGCTGGGGTGGGCCTCCAGGTCGGCCGCCCACTGGTTCTCCCAGCTGAAGACGAGCGCCACGTCGGCGACCACGCGCGACCCGCGCAGTTCGCCGAGCCGCTCGACCAGGGCGCCGAGCGCGACCACGTCGTGCCAGGTCGTCGACTCGGTGCCGGCGTGCGGCAGCAGCGCGGAGTGGAACTTCTCGCTGCCCTGCACGGACGCGCGCCACTGGAAGAAGCAGACCCCGTCGGCGCCGCGGGCGATGTGCGCCGCGGTGTTCCGGAGCATCTCCCCCGGGGCCTTCGCGACGTTGTGCGGCTGCCAGTTGACGGCACCCGTCGAGTGCTCCATGAGCAGCCAGGGGGCGCCGCCGGCCAGGCCACGCGTGGTGTCGGCGGCGAAGGCGAGCTCGACGTGCGGCCGGGGCAGGCGGTGGTCGAGGTAGTGGTCGTTCGCGATGACGTCCATGTCGCCGGCCCACGACCAGTAGTCGAGCGCCGTGATGTGCGCGGCGACCATGAAGTTCGTCGTGACGGGCTTGTCGCTCAGCTCGCGCAGGACGGCGGCCTCGGCGCGGTGGTGGCCGAGGAGCTCGTCGGACGAGAACCGGTCGAAGTCGATGGTCTGCGCCGGGTTCGTGAACGACAGCGTCGCGCGGGGCGGCAGCACCTGCTCCCACGCCGAGTAACGCTGGCTCCAGAACGAGGTGCCCCAGGCGGCGTTGAGTGCGTCGACCGTGCCGTACCGGGCCTGCAGCCAGCCGCGGAACGCCTGGGCGGAGACGTCGCAGTAGCAGTGTGCGTTGTGGCAGCCGAGCTCGTTCGACACGTGCCAGAGCCGCACGGCGGGGTGGTCGCCGTAGCGCTCGGCGGTGGCGCGGACCAGGGCGAGGGCGTGCTCGCGGTAGATCGGCGAACTCGGGCAGAACGCCTGGCGGCCACCGGGCCAGCGGGTGGTGCCGTCGGCGACGACGGGCAGGACCTCGGGGTACCGGGTGGTGAGCCACGGCGGTGTCGAGGCGGTGCCGGTGCCCAGGTCGACCCCGATGCCCGCACCGTGCAGCAGGTCGATGACGGTGTCGAGCGCGGCGAAGTCGTACTCGCCCTGGCGGGGTTCGACGTGCGACCAGCCGAAGACGTTGATCGCGACGAGGTTCACGCCGGCCTCACGCATGAGCCGGACGTCCTCGACCCACACCTCGGGGTCCCACTGCTCGGGGTTGTAGTCGCATCCGAACGCGAGGCCCGTCGAGCCGAGGCCGAGCGCGCCGGTGGCGGTCGTCGGCAGGGTGGTGGTCGTCACGGGGATCCTCGCTGATCGGGGCGACCCCGGCCGCCTCGGTCGCGTGCGACCCCTTCGACGGCGAAGGCCACCCAGTGTTCTGGGAGCGCTCCCAGTTTGCACCGGCCGATCGGGGCCGGATGTTTCTGGGAGCGCTCCCAGATCAAACACCAGCGGCTGCACCCTGTCAACTGCGAGGCGTTCCGAGGGCTCCTCAGCGGCGGATATGGTTGCCCCATGTCCGAGGTCCGATCCGCTCGTCAGCGCGCCACGATCCAGGACGTCGCCGACGAAGCGGGGATGTCCCGCGGCACCGTCTCACGGGTGCTCAACGACGAGCCGTACGTGTCCCCGAAGGCGCGCGAGGCCGTGCAGGACGCCGTCCGACGTGTCGGCTACGTGCGCAGCGCCGCCGCCCGCAGCCTGGTCACCCGGCGGTCCGGGGCGATCGCGCTCATCGTCCACGAACCCTCGGTCGTGGTGCTCGACGACCCCAACATCGGCAACATCCTGATCGGCACGAACGCCGTGCTGTCCGACGCCGACCAGCAGCTCGTCACGATCATGGTCGACTCCGCCCGCGACAGCGAGCGCGTGGTCGAGTACCTGCGCGGCGGCTTCGTCGACGGCGCCATCGTGCTGTCCGCCCGTGACGGCGACCCGATCACCGGCGCGATCGAGGAGATCGGCATGCCCGCGTGCTTCGTCGGGCACCCGTCCGACGCCGCGAACATCTCGTACATCGGCATCGACAACCGCGCCGCCGCCGAGCAGATCACCCGACGGCTGGTCGACACCGGTCGACGCCGGATCGGGATGCTGGCGTCGGGACTCGACCGTGACTCCGGGCAGGACCGCCTGGCGGGGTTCACCGCGGCACTCGGCGAGCGCTTCGACCCCGACCTCGTCGCCCGGAACCCCCTGTTCAGCTACACCGCCGGCGCCGAGGGCATGCGCGAGCTGCTCGAGCGGGCCCCGGACATCGACGGGGTGTTCGCCGCGTCGGACGCGGTCGCCGCCGGCGCGATGGACGTCCTGCAGCGCAGCGGCCGGAGCGTGCCGGGTGACGTCGGCGTGGTCGGGTTCGACGACAGCGCCTGGGCACTGCGGTGCGACCCGCAGCTGTCGACGGTGCGGCAGCCGGCGCGCCTGCTCGGCGAGCAGGCGGCGCACCAGGTGCTCGAGCAGATCGGCGGCACGGACGACGGTCCACGCGGTCTGCTGTTGCCGACGGAGGTCGTCTGGCGCGGGTCCGCGTAGCCGGCCGCAGAACGGACTGGAGGCCCGTGGCGGCGTCGCCACGGGCCTCCAGTCCGTCCGTGGGTGCGTCCCGCACCCGCTGGGTCAGCCCTGCGGCGGCGAGTAGAGCTGCAGGTCGTTGCCCTCGCTGTCCTTGAAGGGGATGATCTTGCCCCACGGGTGCTCACTGATCTCGCCCTGGATGTCCGCACCGCGCTCCTTGAGCGCGGCGACCTCGTCCTCGATGCTGCCGTCCGGCTGGAACGACACGACGGCGCCGCCCTCGCTCGCCTGGCTGGCGGACTCGCGCCCGTTCAGGCCGATCATCAGGCCGCCGGCGTCGATCTCGCTCCAGTCGTCGGACTGGTCCTTGACGGTGAGACCGAGCGTGTCGCGGTAGAACGCGACGGCGCGCTCCATGTCGCTGACCGGGACCCAGACTGCTGCGACTCCACTTGCCATGGTGTTTCCTCTCGTCGTGGTGTGCCGTGGACGGTAGGCAGCGCTCGTGCACGCCGGTACAGGGTCGGTGTCCCCCGGGGTCGGGTCAGCCGGCCGCCGGACGCCACATGCTGATCGGGGTCGCCGCGCGGAACCCCGCGATCGGCGCGCCGTCCGTGAACCCGTGCCGTCGGTACAGCCGACGGTTCACGGGGGTGGAGGACTCCAGGTACGCGCCGTCCGCGGTCCGGTCAGCGCGCTCGAGTGCGTGGCCGAGCAGCAGTCCGCCGATGCCCCGACCACGTGCTGACGCCGACACCCCGATCTCGGCGAGGTACCAGTGCGGGGTGATCGGTCGGGCGCGCTCCATGCGGCGCAGGTGGGCCACCGCGCGGAGCGCCCCGCCGATCCCCAGGGTCCGGAGGAACGCCGGCACCTGCCGCACGAAGGCGCGGACGCCACCGGGCTGCCGACCGGGTGCCTGCCAGAAGGCGGCGCCGACCACGCGGTCACCGATCGTGGCGACGTCCACCCGCCGCGCGGGCATCGGCACCGACCGGATGAGCGCGGCGAACAGCCCGGTCAGCACGGCGGAGCGGTCCTCACCGGATCGCGGCGGCCGGAACTCGGCGAGGACCGGGTCGTCGGCGAAGGCCTCGGCGAGGACGGCCGCGGCCGCCTCGAGCTCGGCGGGTCCTGCTGCTCGGACGACGGTCTCCATGCTGACTCCTCGGGTGCTCGATGATTTGGCCGCCTGGCCGACTTCATCTTCGCGGCCGGTCCTGCACGCGCCCCGTACGCTTCCTGTGATGACCGAGGACCAGCAGTCGCGCGGGTACCGCAGCCGACAGGACCGCCGTGCGGAACTGCTCGACGCCGCCGCCCTGGTCGTGCGGGACGACGGCCTGCGCGGCCTCACCACCCGGGCCGTCGCCGCTCGCGCCGGCGTCGCCCACGGTGTCGTGCACTACGTCTTCGGTGCTCGACGCAACCTGGTCGTCGCGCTGCTCGAACGGCAGGCACGTGCGGTCCTGCCGCCGGTGCTCGCGGCCGCCGACGAGCACGACGACCTCGCCGCCGCGCTCGAGGCGGGGATCTCGGCGTACCTCGACCTGGTGCGGCGCGAGCCCGAGCGGTTCCGGGTGCTCGAAGCCCTGAGCGCGACGGCCCTCGCCCCGGACGGCGACGGGGACCTGCTCGACGCCGAACGACGGCTCTGGCGCAACGGCGTGGTCGCCGGGATCGAGCGCTGGACCGCACGGCACGGGGCGACGCCGTCCGAGCCGATGCCCGTCGTCGCCGACGCCGTGATCACCCTGGTGGACGGGCTCGCCCGCGCCGCGTGGAGCGATCCGGACGGCACCGCGACCGCCCGATCGCGGGCATTGCTGGTGCGCGGATTGACCACCGCGGTGACCGCCGCCGTGATCGCTGAGCACTGACCTGCAAACCGACCGGGGAAGCGCTCCGAATGTCATGTGTGCCGCACACTGCGGCGCGTACAGAAAAGAGGGCTGATCATGACCAGCAGCGCAGCAACCGCACGCACCACCTCCGGTTCGACGTGGACCCAGCGGGGCGCGTTCGTCTTCGGTGTCGTCTTCCTGATCGTCGGCATCGCCGGGTTCATCCCCGGACTCACCATGGACATGGGCTCGATGTCCATGGCCGGCCACGGCTCCATGGCCCTGCTCCTGGGCCTGTTCCAGGTGTCCGTCCTGCACAACATCGTGCACCTGCTCTTCGGCATCGTCGGGCTGCTCGCCGCCCGCCGTGCAGCCTCCGCACGCCTGTACCTCGTCGCCGGCGGCATCGTGTACGCGGTGCTCTTCGTCTACGGGCTCTTCACCGCGGGCATGGCCGGTGGCGCGAACTTCGTGCCGCTGAACAGCGCGGACAACGTGCTGCACGCCTTCCTGGCCGTCGCGATGATCGTGCTCGGCTTCGTCCTGCCGCGGATCGGGACGCGCACCGCGCGCTGAACCGCACCACATGACGGACGGGAGGCCCGTGGCGACACCGCCACGGGCCTCCCGTCCGTCGTCAGGGGCGTCCGTCGTCCGCGTCGACGACGCCCGGGGTCGGGGTCGTGCCCGTGAAGGCGTCGCGCATCGTGCCGACACCGCGCTGCGGGTGGGCGCGGTCCAGGTACTTCGCCCTCGACTCCTTGCGCGGTTCCGGATCGGTGCGCATCGCCTGGTTCCGGTCGTGCTGCAGCGCGCTGTCCACCTCGCCCTCGCGGTTGAAGGACCACATCAGCATCGGATCACCGATCGGCAGGTCGTGTGCGGGCTGCGAGCCCATCGGGGTGCTGTGCCAGGTGTGCCAGGTCTTGCCGTACGAGTTCACCAGGTGCCCCATCAGCTCGGTCTCGACCGCGATCGGCAGGCCCGGAGCGACGAGTTCACCGGAGAACACCTCGTGGTTGTGCGGGTGCCACGACGCCTGCTCGGCCTCGGGCAGGGAGTCGAAGAGCCGCTCGGACACGATGTACTCGATGCCGATCAGGTTCGCGTCGGCGGTGTTGCCGTCGAAGAGCACGCACTGCAGCATCTCGGCGTTCACCACCTTGCAGAAGTGGTGCGCCTCCATCTGCACGTCGGGCTCGCCCTTCACGCAGTGGAACCCGACCACGTAGACGTCGAAGCCCCGCAGCGGCGCTGAGGTCTGCAGCACGTCGGCACCGCGGTCGAGCAGGGCGAGCTCGAAGCCGCCGGGCTCTCCTGGCGGGGTGACACCGGTCTTCCGGTCGTGCACGGTGGGGTTCAGGGGCATGGGGGCGTCCTTCCGTCCGTTCGAGGTGGGCGCCATGCAACCCGGCAGCCCCTCGGAACGCTGTGCGGTTGCGGCGTACTGTCCGCTGCATGCCCGCACTCATCGACACGTTCACCCTGTCCAACGGTCTGCACATCCCGAAGATCGGCTTCGGCACCTGGCAGATCCCGTCCGGCTCCGACGCGTACGACGCCACGAAGACCGCCCTCGACCTCGGCTACCGCCACATCGACACCGCCCTGGCCTACGGCAACGAGGCGAGCGTCGGCGAGGCCGTCCGCGACAGCGGCATCCCCCGCGACGAACTCTTCATCACCACGAAGCTGCCGGCCGAGATCAAGACGGCCTCGGGCGCCCGCGACGCCTTCGAGGAGTCGAGCCGCAACCTCGACCTCGGACACGTCGACCTGTACCTGATCCACGCGCCGTGGCCCTGGAGTGACATGGGCTCCAACCACCGCGACGGCAACGTCGAGGTCTGGAAGGTCTTCGAGGAGCTCTACGACGCCGGCCGCACCAAGAGCATCGGCGTCTCGAACTTCGCCGTCACCGACCTCGAGGACCTGCTCGGCCGCACGGACGTCGTCCCGCACGCCAACCAGATCCGCTGGTTCATCGGCAACACCCAGGACGAGACGACCGCCTTCGACCGCGAGCACGACATCCTGACCGAGGGCTACTCCCCGCTCGCCACCGGAGGCCTGCTCGAGAACGAGCAGATCGCCGAGATCGCGGCGAAGTACGACAAGACCGTCGCCCAGGTCGCGATCCGCTACCTGCTCGAGAAGGACGTCCTGCCCCTGCCGAAGTCCACGACCCCGTCACGCATCGCCGAGAACGCCGACGTCGACTTCGTGCTCGCCGCCGAGGACGTGGCCGCACTCGACGCGCTCGAGGACACCGCGAGCTGACGCGGCCCCACCCCGGACGGGAGGCGCGGTGCCAGCTGGCACCGCGCCTCCGGTCGGTACACGGCCGAGTCACGGGCGAGGCTCAGCCACCGTCCGGACGCACCGTGATCTCGGCTACGGAGTTCCGGTCCTCGTGCTCGAGGTTGTCGTCGGGGGCGTCCGTGACCGTCACGGCGATGCCGGTGTCGAGAAGGATGCCGGCGCGGGTTCCTTGGCCTTCGTCGCCCGGGGTGGCGTGGAGCGTTTGGCACCCCTTCACCGGGCATTTTTGCGGGACAGGTATACGGGAATACCCCTGGTCAGACGGCAGTAGGCAACGGAAGGCGTCGAAGGTGACAACTGGGGAGTAGCTGTGATCCACCGGCTATCGGACAGCGTTTCGCCTCCTGTGCGATCCTGCGGGTATGCGCTACCGGCTGATGAATGAGTACAGCGTCGACTGGCCGCTGTGGCACGACGACGGCCTTTGCGACGCTGGCACGCCGTCGTTCTCGCCCCAACTTGAGCGCGAGATCCTCGAATGGGCTCGCGACTTCAACGAGAACTACGGCATCGAAACTGGCTGGCCGACTGAGGCGGCCGCGCGCTCCCACGAACGCCAAGGACGTCGTCTGCTGCTGCTCGTCGAACGAGAGCTGCCGGAGGAAGACGACGTGGTGCTCGGCTACTGGGAGACCAACAAGCGCAAGGGGTTCCAGACCCCAGAGCGGTCCGGTCAGGCATCGGCTAGTGGGCGCCTTCCTGCACCATTTTCGGTGGTATCCGCGTAGTTGGGGCACACGCTCGCGAATACGGGTATGGCTCCACGATCCTCAGTGATAAGCAGGCGCCAATTGACCTGTACCGTGCTTCTCTCAGTAAACAAGAGCGGAAGCGTTTCGATGCGGTCGAGTATGGCGATCGATCCAAAGTTGTGAAGGTGCGCCTCTCGAACGGTGCAGTAGCATCGAAGACCACGGGCGGGTGTGCGGGATCAGCGCTTGCTGCGATCTACGGTTCCGTGCGAGATGAACTCGAGGTAGAGGTTTTGCAGAACGAGGTGCTCACGATCGCGGCAGAGTCATCCGTGAGAAGCACAATTGAGGCACATCTGCCTGAATACCGGAAGTGCATGGCAGGTGCGGGGATTGGTGTGAGTGGACTGGATGCGGCGGCAACGGTCGAGGGTCGGTACGGTGCCTATAGGCGGCTCGGGGACCCGCCGAGCGCCGCGGAAGCACGAATTGCGGTTGCCGATGCGACGTGTCAGTCCACGGCGGGACTTGAGAAGAGCGGACTCGACGCCCTGTACCGATCCGGCGGGCAGTGGTTCAAGAAACACCGTGTGTCGATTACGAGAGTGTCCGGAACCGTTCGAGAAGCAACCGCTCGGGCGGACGCGGTCCGTGCTGGTCTTCACTAGATGAGCGACGCACGTTCCGGGGCGCTCGAGGCTGTCCACCCACAGCCTCTGAGAGCAAGCGTCGATGTCGAGTCACTGGCGGCCACGGTTCGGCGGTATGCGGCGGCCCGGTCGTGGCCGAGTGCCGGACTTGTGGGAGCTGTCGCGCCGTGTACGCCTTATTCATGCATGAGTGGATTCGCCTGTTCGGCGAGAGCGAGTTGTCGACGCGGCTGCCATCTGCGCTGGCGGTCGGCTTTGGCTGTGCTGCTGTCTTCCTGCTTGCTCGCTCCCTTGACTACGCGCGTGCTGCGTGGCCTGCTGCCGTTGTCATGCTGCTGCTTCCCCGGGTGATGAGTAACGGCGTCGAGGCGCGCTCCTACGCGATCGCGACGGCGCTGATCGCATGGTCAGCCGTCTGGGCTGTGAGCGCTGGTCGTTTCGGCCGCTGGTGGCGCTGGTCGTTCTTTTCGCTGCTGATGGCACTGTCGATCGTGGTGTTCCTGTATGCGGCATTGGTTGTTCCCGCGCTTGCGTTCCCTCTCCTCCTCCGCCGTGGCAGCAGACGTCGCGGGCTGGCTGCCTTCGCCATCGCAGCGGGGTGCGCGGGCCTCGTCGCAAGCCCGATAGCTGTGCTGGCAGCGGGTCAAGGCGGGCAAATCGCGTGGCTCGATGCCCAACCGGTGAATGTCTACACAGTCGGCGTCGAGAGCTTCTATCTCAGTTCGTGGTGGGGAGCGCTGTTTGCGGTGGCACTCCTGGTTCTTTGGTTTGCGCGGCGGCGTCGAGAGGCTCAATCCGTAGCAGCGCGGATGGCGGCTGCGTGGCTCGCCATACCAGCCCTAGCTCTCCTCGCCGCATCGGCCCTTTTCAGCCCAACCTTCACCCCTCGTTACCTCAGTATGTGTGCGCCCGCGTTTGCGCTCCTTGTCGGAATGGCGATCACCAGCTGGCGGCAGCGAACGAGTGCTGTCCTCCTTGCAGTGACGCTGCTCCTAGCTCTCCCGACCGCTGTCAGCATGCGAACGGAGGATGCGAAGCCAGGCGGGCAGAACTTTCGACAGGTAGCCAACATAATTCGGAACAACGCACGAGCGAACGATCGGTTCCTGCTGGCAAACACGGGTACCGTCACACTGCGGCCCCGTCTGGCTCTGGCGGCATATCCTGATGCATTCGATGGGCTCGATGATCTCGCCCTGTTAACGTCGTACCAGACAACGGGGACCTATTCGGATGCGCTCGTCGACTCAGTGGTGGTCGAACGCCGTGAACTCGAAAAAAGTCGTATCTGGATTGTGACTCGAAAGGATGAGGCACAGCCTGGCGGCGATTCGGAAAGCCTTCACCAGAACGGGTATGAGCGCGAGGCCGCATGGCACGTGACCGGTATGACGGTCGCACTCTGGGTGTCAAACAGTTAGCCAGCGGCAGAGGTACTCCATGCCGCGGTGACCGTCGGGGCTCTGTGTGGTGCTTTTCTGAACCTGCCGGAGCGGTCCACGACTCTCCAACCGGTGTGGTCCTCCCGGCGTCCTGGGAGCGCACCCGCTGGCATGTAAGGGGGGTGGTGAGGCCGAGCAGCCCGAGCGACCACGCCGTTGGGAGAACCACTGTCGGCGACGGATCGTTCTCCGGGCACTGATAGCGTCCCGAAATGACGCTTCCAACCCGGCCTGGTGAGAGTGCAGGTGTTTGACGGTGGTCACTCGATGCCGCTACAGGGCATGACCGCGGCGGTCCGACACCTGCTGCCGAATCCGGCGGCAGCCTGATCATGCCGTTTGTCCGGTGATCGATCCTCAACCGGGACAAGGGCCGGTAAGCCACTTTCGGTCAGGGTTCAGATCGGATCACGCTCATGCGACCGTTGTCCAAGAGCAGAGCCTGGTCATCGTTCAGTGGGGTCAGGGCGTAGGCGCCGCGGTATGTGTCGAGAGTCTTCTGGATGAGTTCCGGTGGGTACGGGGGCAGGAGGCCGTCCGCGTGTGGGATGACCGTCTGGTCAATCAGTGCGAGTCCGGAGTAGTCGGCGAGCGCGGGCCCGTCAGCGGGATCATCCATCAACGATGCTGGGGTCACGTCTGGTCCGGCGATGATCGAGCCGGCGCTCGCACCGATGTACGGCAGACCAGCCTGAACGCGCGCGACCAGCACGGCGGCGTTCCCACTCTCGCGCAGCGCTTCCAGGAGGGCAAAGGTGCTTCCGCTGGCGACGTACACGGCGTCGACGTCAGCGAGGATCTGGTCGAACCGGTGGGCCATGGTTCCTCGCGCGGTGACGGGGACGATGTGGCCTGCAAGCTCCTCGAGGGCTGCACGTTCCGCCGCGACGAACGCAGCGCCCGCGAACGATTGCTGCGCGTCGTCGATGTAGGCGATCCGGTACCCGTGGAGCGGCCCCTGCGCGCGGTTTGATCCGGTCAGGAAGGGCAGGATCGCCCCGGTGTTACGGGACAGCAGGAGGATCTTCACGCAACGTGACCCTACTGAGGCCCACCGACACCGTTGCCTGCTGCGGAAGAGGATCGCCCGTCTGCGAAGCGCCAGGTGCTGGCCGCCCCGTTTCGATAGCCGATCGGCTATAGGGCACCGAGACCAGCGCTCCTGTGTCCGTCGACGACGCCATCCACCCCGCAGTCGGCCCTGTCTCGTAACCGACCTGCAGTGAACGGCATCAGGTCCTCCGGAGCGCAGGGCGGCGAGTTCGCTTGACGACGGTCATCGGATCGACAGATCGATCGCGACGACGCCGAGCACGAAGACCAGGACGATGACCACGAGGCCGATCGCCGGCGTCAGCACCCGTCGCCGCAGCGTGGGAGCACCGGACGCCCCGATGACCCAGGTCGTGATCGCGACGACGAGTGCGACCAGCGGCACGAGGATCTGTGCGGTCTCCCCGACGGCGTACGAACACCGCATCGTCTCGTCGGAGCCACACGGGGTGTACTGCAGCTGCGCGGCGAGCATCCCCGGCAGCGAGCCGATCGCCACGAACACCTCGAGGAACACGAGGAAACAGAACGCGAGTCCGAGCAGCCACCAACCACGTGGACGGCGTTGGACCTCGTCGTGCATGGATGACCCCTTCATGTGGCCTGACCGTAGCGCAGGGGTGACACGGAGCACGGACTCGTAGGGTCGAGTCGTACCGACCGCACACCCGGGTGGGTCCGTGCCCCACAGCGGACCTGACGACGGGAACAGATCGTCCCTGTTGCCGGTTGCACCACACGGTGTCGCAGCCAGTGACACGAGAGCCCAGGAGGCCACCATGACCACCACCGAGACCGCCATCCTCGCCGGCGGATGCTTCTGGGGAGCGCAGCAGCTCCTCCGTCGTCGTCCCGGCATCGTCAGCACCCGCGTCGGCTACTCCGGCGGCGACGTGCCGAACGCCACGTACCGCAACCACGGCGACCACGCCGAGTCGGTCGAGATCGTCTTCGACCCGTCCCAGATCTCGTACCGGGACCTGCTGGAGTTCTTCTTCCAGATCCACGACCCGTCGACGAAGGACCGCCAGGGCAACGACATCGGTCGCAGCTACCGTTCGGCCATCTTCTACACCTCGGACGAGCAGAAGCAGGTCGCGCTCGACACCATCGCGGACGTCGACGCCTCGGGCATCTGGCCCGGCAAGGTCGTCACCGAGGTCACCGCGGCCGGCCCGTTCTGGGAGGCCGAGGACGAGCACCAGGACTACCTCGAGAAGAACCCGCACGGCTACACCTGCCACTTCGTGCGTCCGGGCTGGAAGCTCCCGCACCGCGACGAGGCGACCGCGGCCGTCTGACCTGACGACCGCTGCGGATCAGCGCGATCCGCCGAGCAGTTCCAACCAGTCCCCGGGAAGGCGATCCGCCGGCCCGGGGACTGCCTGCGTCACGGGGTGGCTGGTGGGGGCTGCGAGCTCGAGCCCCTCGGAGCGGGTGTCGTCGCGGTAGTCCCACGCCCAGGTCTCGCCGGGCTCGTAGCTCTGGATGACCGCGTGCCCGGTCTCCTCCCAGTGCCGCGTCGCGTGCGTGTTGAGGGAGTCGTCGCAGCAGCCGACGTGGCCGCACGCCGCGCAGCGGCGCAGGTGCACCCACCACGAACCGGTCGCGTCGCACTCGACGCACCCGTCTCCGCTCGGTGCGATCTCGGGGTGGATCATCTCGGCCTGGTCCGTCATGGCCCCATCATGCCTGTGAAGGGCCACATGCGGTCGGGAGGCACGGGGCGGGCCCGCACCGCGCCTCCAGGCCGTCATCGGGTCGCGTCCAGGGCGAGGCGTGGGGCGGTCGTGCGGGTGGTCGGGCCAGGATGGCCCTGGGGCCGACAGCCGATCGGCTCGCAGAGGGAGGACACCGTGGACACAGCGCCGTACTCGCAGCCGTTGCGGGAGTACATCGAACAGCTGCGGACCGAGGGGTACAGCGTCGCGGACGGTCAGACGGCCGACCCGGAGCTGATCGACCCGCACGGCAACCCGGTGCTCACCTGGCAGGACGATTACCCGTACTCCGAGCGCCTGCCGCGGGACGAGTACGAGTACCAGAAGTACCTGCTGCAGATCGAGCTGCTGAAGTGCCAGTACTGGCTCGAGGACACCGGCCAGAAGGTCGTGGTGCTCTTCGAGGGTCGTGACGCCGCGGGCAAGGGCGGCACGATCAAGCGGTTCACGGAGCACCTCAACCCCCGGACCTCGCGGGTCGTCGCGCTGAGCAAGCCGACCGAGCGCGAGCGCGGTGAGTGGTACTTCCAGCGGTACGTGCAGCACCTGCCGGCCGCCGGCGAGATGGTCCTGTTCGACCGCTCCTGGTACAACCGTGCCGGCGTCGAACGGGTGATGGGATTCTGCAGCGACGACGAGTACGAGTCGTTCATGACCCAGGTGCCGCAGTTCGAGCGGATGCTCGTCGACTCCGGCATCCACCTGACGAAGTTCTGGTTCTCGGTGACCCGGCGCGAGCAGCGGACCCGGTTCGCGATGCGCCAGCTCGACCCGGTGCGACGGTGGAAGCTGTCCGACATCGACCTGCTGTCGCTCGACCGGTGGGAGGACTACACCGAGGCGAAGACCGCGATGTTCACCCGGACGAGCAAGCGCTACGCACCGTGGACGATCGTGCGGTCGAACGACAAGAAGCGCGCGCGCCTCAACGCGATGCGGTACTTCCTGACGCAGTTCGACTACCCGGACAAGGCCGCCGACGTCATCGGCAAGCCGGACCCGCTCATCGTCCGCCGCGGCAAGCGGGACGTGGACGTCGAGTGACCCCCACGGGTGATCCCCCACCGGTGATCCCCCGCCGCTGATCCGCCCGCCGACTCGGAACGTTTACACGCCGGGGCCTGCCGTCACGCACTCGAAACAGACGGGCAACGGCGCCGACACAGGGCCGCAAGACACTTGTCGCACTACCTGTCACCCGACAGGTACTCCGCGAAAGGTCTGCAGTCATGCGTTCTCCGCAAGCACCGCTCCACGCACCGCGCGCCACGTCCGACGTCGACACCCAGGGGCTCGCCCGCCTCGGCTACGAGCAGGAACTCCACCGCGGGGTCGGCTCGTTCTCCTCCTTCGCGGCGGGCTTCTCCTTCGTCTCGATCCTCACCACGGTCTTCCAGCTGTTCGGACTCGGCTTCGGGCTGGGCGGTGCTGCGTTCTTCTGGGCGTGGCCGCTCGTCTTCGGCGGCCAGCTGCTCGTCGCGCTGAACTTCGCGCAGCTCGCGGCCCGCTGGCCCATCTCGGGCGCGATCTTCCAGTGGTCGAGCCGCCTGGCCGGAGCCCGGTTCGGGTGGTTCACCGGCTGGACGATGATCATCGGCCAGATCCTCACCGTCGCGGTGGCGGCCATCGCCGTGCAGGCCGTGCTCCCCGCGATCTGGGACGGGTTCCAGGTCGTCGGCGGTCCGGGCGCGGACCCGTCCGTCGCGTCGCCGACCGGTGCCGCGAACGCGGTGGTCCTCGGGCTGGTGATGCTCGCCGTGACGACGATCGTGAACATCACGAGCGTCCGGCTGATGGCCCGCGTGACGAGCTTCGGCGTGCTCATCGAGATCATCGGCGTGGTCGTGCTCATCGGCGCCCTGTTCCTGCTGCCGCACCGCAGCGCGTCCGTGGTGTTCACGACCGCCGGGTCGACGAGCACCGAGCCGTACGTGTGGGCGTTCCTGGCGTCCTCGCTGATGGCCGCGTACGTGATGGTCGGCTTCGACTCGGCCGGTGAGCTCGCGGAGGAGACCCACAACCCGCGTCGGACCACCCCGAAGACGATCGTCCGGGCGCTCACGGTCTCCGGCCTCGGCGGCGGGCTGCTCATCATCGGTGCCCTCGTCGCCGCCCCGAGCCTGACCGACGGCAAGCTCGCCACGCAGGGCCTCGCCTGGGTGATCACCTCGACCCTCGGCGACGTGTTCGGTCGCCTCCTGCTCTGCACCGTCGCCGTCGCCGTCTTCGCCTGCACCCTCGCCGTGCAGACCGCCGGCGCCCGGATGGTCTACTCGATGGCCCGCGAGAAGGCGCTGCCCTTCCACCGCACCCTGGCCCGCGTCTCGCCCCGCACCGGCACCCCGATCGCCGCGTCGATCGTCGTCGGGGTCGGCGCCGGGCTGGCCCTCGCCGTCAACATCGGGCAGTCCGCGATCTTCACCGCCCTGTCGAGCCTGTGCATCGCGATGCTCTACCTGGCCTACCTCGGCGTCACCGGGCCGCTGCTGGTCCAGCGGATCAAGCTCCGTCGCACGGGGCTGCCGACCGGGGTCGACGAGGACGGCAAGCCGCTGTTCACCCTCGGTCGCTGGGGCATCCCGCTGAACGCCCTGGCCGTGGCGTTCCAGATCGGCATGGCGATCAACCTCATCTGGCCCCGGCCGGAGATCTACGACCTGACCGGCACCTCGTGGTGGCTGCAGTACAGCGCCCTGCTCTTCATCGGCGGCGTGCTGCTCGTCGGCTGGGCGTGGTCGAGCTGGCGGCACCGCACGCACGGGCCGATCACCCTGGCCGAAGTCCCCACCACCGCGGCGGTGCCCGTCCCCGCAGCCGCGACTGCGGCGAGCCCGACCGCCGCCTCCGTCGAAGCCTGATCCGGAAGGAACCCCATGCGTGACCTCCACCAGACCGACAGCGTGCTCGCCTCCCGGTCCGACGCACGCGCCCAGGCCGGCTCGCAGTCCGAGTACATGCCGTACCTGCCGGCGTCGTCGTCACCGTTCGCCCCCGAGGGCGTCGACCCCGCTCAGCTCGTCTGGGCTGAGACGGTGGCGCCGGGCGGGTACACGCACAAGGTGCTGGCCCGCGGGTCACGGCTGCGGTTCGACGACCCGACGGGTCAGGCCTGCGCCAACGTCCTGGTGTTCAACGCGCTCGAACCGTGGGAGCGGCTCAACGTCGCCGACACCCAGAAGATCCCGTGGCAGGCGTACCTGGGCCAGGGTTCCCCCCTGCTGAGCGGGGACGGCCGGGCACTCGCGACCGTGCTCGAGGACACCTCGGGGCACCACGACGCGTTCTGCGGCACCTCGACCGACGCCTGGAACGAGCGGAAGTACGGCGACGCCGCACCCGAGGGGCGCACCCCGAGCGGTCGGTCGCTGTTCGCGAAGGCCGCCGCGAAGCACGGGCTCACCAAGCGGGACCTGCCGCCGAGCATCTCGTTCTTCCAGGGCGTGCGGATCGACGCCGAGGGGGCGATGACCTTCACCGGGTCGGCCGGCGCGGGCACCCACGTCACGCTCGTCGCCGAACTGCCGCTGCTCGTGCTGGTCGCGAACGTCGCGCACCCGATCGACCCGCGCCCGGACTACCTGGTCGGACCACTGCGGGTGCACGCCTGGCGCGGGGCCCCGACGACCGCGGCCGACGAGCGGTTCACCGCGACGCCGGAGCTCACCCGCGCCTACCTGAACTCGATCGACCACGCGGAAGCCCGAGGCCTGTGATGACCGACACGACGACCCACACCCCCACCTCCACCGTCCCGGTCGGAGCCGTCCACGACCCGGACGTCGCCCTCGACTGGAGCGAGTCCCTGGTGCCGGGCGCCGTGGTCCGCGACGACCGGGTCGCCCCGCTGGCGCCGTGGTCCGCCGTGGTCCGCGCAGGCGAGGTGCTCACCATCGTCGACGTCGGCGGCAACCAGAGCGCCGACTGCCTGCTCTACGACGCCCACGACCCCGACGAGCGGTACAGCGTGCCGGACACCCTCGCCGCACAGGGCAACGCGTACGTCCGGACCGGCACCGTGCTGATGTCGAACGAGGGCCACCCGCTGATGACCGTCGTCGCGAACGAGATCGACCGGCAGGACACCATCGGCGGCGCGTGCTCGAAGGAGTCGAACACCCTGCGGTACGGGCACCACACCCAGTACCAGCACGGCTGCCGCGAGAACTTCCTGGCCGAGGCCGGCCGCCACGGACTCGGTGCCCGCGACATCGTGTCGAACCTCAACTGGTTCATGAACGTGCCGGTCGAGGCCGACGGCGCCCTCGGGATCGTCGACGGCATGAGCGCCCCCGGCAAGCGGGTCGCGATCCGGGCCGAGCGGGACGTGCTCGTCGTCGTCTCGAACTGCCCGCAGATGAACAACCCCTGCAACGACTTCTCCTGCACACCGCTGCGCATGATCGTGGTCCAGCCGTGACCGCCGCGCCCGACCCCACCGGGACCGCCACCGTGAACCAGACCCCTGCCCTCAGCCCCGACACCGTCCTCGTCGCGAACCGCGGTGAGATCGCCCGTCGCATCATCCGGTCCGCCAAGGCGCTCGGCATGCGCACCGTCGCCGTCTACTCGGACGCCGACCGCGCGGCACCCCACGTGCGCGAGGCCGACACCGCCGTCCGGCTCGGCCCCGCACCCGCCCGCGACTCGTACCTGCGCATCGACGCGGTGGTGCAGGCTGCGAAGGACACCGGCGCCGGGCTCGTGCACCCCGGCTACGGGTTCCTGTCCGAGAACACCGACTTCGCCCAGGCCTGCGAAGACGCCGTCATCCGGTTCGTCGGGCCGACCGCCGACCAGATCGTCCGGTTCGGCGCGAAGCACACCGCCCGCGAGCTGGCCGCCGCAGCAGGGGTCCCGATGCTCGCCGGCACCGGACTGCTCGCCAGCGTCGACGACGCCGTGGCCGAGGCCGAGCGCATCGGGCTGCCCGTCATGCTCAAGGCCACCGGGGGTGGCGGCGGGATCGGCATGCAGGCGTGCTCCACCCTCGACGAGGTCCGCGAGGCCTACACGAGCGTCGTCCGCCTGGCGACCGCGAACTTCGGGTCGGCCGGCATCTTCCTCGAACGACTCGTGCGGCCGGCACGGCACGTCGAGGTCCAGCTCTTCGGCGACGGCGAAGGCCGTGTCGCGGTGATCGGCGACCGCGACTGCTCCCTGCAGCGCCGCAACCAGAAGGTCATCGAGGAGGCCCCGGCACCGGCACTCCCCGAGCACGTCCGCGCCGAGCTGCACGCGTCCGCCCGCCGCCTGGCCGAGAGCGTCGGGTACCGCAGCGCCGGCACCGTCGAGTTCGTCTACGACCCCGTACGCGAAGAGGCGTCGTTCCTCGAGGTGAACACCCGCCTGCAGGTCGAGCACCCGGTCACCGAGGAAGTGTTCGGCGTCGACCTCGTCGAGCTCATGCTCCGCCTGGCCCGCGACGGTGCCGCCGGCATCGACCCCGACGTGTTCAACCGCACCTGGACCCCGAACGGCCACGCCGTCGAGGCCCGCGTCTACGCCGAGGACCCGGCGAAGGGCTCGCTGCCCTCCAGCGGCCTCGTCACCCAGGCCGTGTTCCCGAGCGCGACCACGGCATCCGGCGAGCGCACCGGCATCCGCGTCGACGGCTGGGTCGAGACCGGCTCCGAGGTGTCCGCGTTCTACGACCCGATGCTCGCCAAGGTGATCGCCACCGGGGAGACCCGCGACGACGCCCTCGACCTGCTGCGCGACGGGCTCGCGGCCACCCGCATCGACGGCATCGTCACGAACGCCGGGCTGCTGCGTGCGCTGACCGACGACCTCGAGCTCCGCACCGCCACGCACTCCACCTCGACGCTCGACGCGACCGAGGACCCGGACCCGCGCATCGACGTCGTCGCCCCGGGCACCATGACGATGATCCAGGACCTGCCCGGCCGGGTCGGGTACTGGCAGGTGGGCGTCCCGCCGAGCGGCCCGTTCGACGCGGCGTCCTTCGCCGAGGCGAACCGGGCCGTGGGCAACCCGGACGGTGCCCCCGCGCTCGAGGTCACCGCCACCGGCCCGACGCTCCGGTTCTCGGCCGCCGCGGTGGTCGCGCTCACGGGTGCGCCGGCACCGGTCACCCTCGACGGCGAACCCGTGGCGCTGTGGGAGCCGGTCGAGGTCGGCGCCGGCCAGACCCTGGCGATCGGCACGGCTCCCGGTCCGGGCCTCCGCACCTACCTGGCGGTCCGCGGCGGCTTCGACGTGCCGACCTACCTCGGATCGACCGCGACCTTCACGCTCGGTGGCTTCGGCGGCCACGCCGGTCGGGCCCTGCTCGCCGGCGACGTCCTGCGCCCGGGATCCCCGGACTCGGACGCCCCGCACCCGGCGTTCCCGTCCGGCACCCGTCTGGGCCTGGTGGGCGGTCCGACCCCGGCCGACCGCCGCACCGCGCTGACCGACGCGTGGGAGATCGCCGTCACCGAGGGGCCGCACGCCGCACCGGACTTCTTCACCCGCGCCGACCTCGACGTCTTCTACGCCACCGACTACGCCGTGCACCACAACTCGGCACGCACCGGCATCCGGCTCATCGGGCCGCGGCCGGAGTGGGCGCGGACCGACGGCGGCGAGGCCGGTCTGCACCCGTCGAACATCCACGACACCCCCTACGCGGTCGGTGCGATCGACTTCACCGGGGACACCCCGATCATCCTCGGACCGGACGGGCCGTCGCTCGGCGGCTTCGTCTGCCCCGCCGTGGTCGCCAGCGGCGACCTGTGGAAGCTGGGCCAGCTCCGACCGGGTGACACGGTCCGGTTCGTCCCCGTCCGCGAAGCCGACGCCGCCGCGCTCGACGCGCACCGGGCCTCCAGGACGGTGCCGCGCACCGGAGGCGACGGCGACGACGGCGTGATCGCCCGCCTGGACGCGACCGACGTGCGGCCGAGCGTCGCGTACCGACGCGACGGCGACGACAACGTGCTCGTCGAGTACGGCGACATGACCCTCGACATCGCGCTGCGGATGCGCGTGCACGCGCTCATGACGAAGCTGCAGGAGCACACGCCGAAGGGGATCCTCGACATCACGCCGGGCATCCGCTCGCTGCAGGTGCACACCGACGCGTCCGTGCTCAAGGCGCGCGACGTGGCGGGGCTGCTCCGCGAGCTCGAGGACGAGATCCCGCCGACCGACCAGCTCGTCGTGCCGTCGCGCACCGTGAAGCTGCCGCTGTCGTGGGACGACCCGGCCACCCGCCTGGCGATCGAGCGGTACATGAACGGCGTCCGGAACGACGCCCCGTGGACCCCGTGGAACATCGAGTTCATCCGTCGCATCAACGGGCTCGAGAGCGTCGACGACGTCTTCCGCACCGTGTTCGACGCGAGCTACCTGGTGCTCGGCCTGGGCGACGTGTACCTCGGTGCCCCGGTCGCGACCCCGCTCGACCCCCGGCACCGCCTGGTCACGACGAAGTACAACCCGGCCCGCACCTGGACCGCCGAGAACTCCGTCGGGATCGGCGGCGCGTACCTGTGCATCTACGGCATGGAGGGTCCGGGCGGCTACCAGTTCGTCGGTCGCACCGTGCAGATCTGGAACCGGTTCCGCCGGGGCGGGCTGTTCCAGGAGAACCCGTGGGCGCTCCGGTTCTTCGACCGGATCGAGTGGTACCCGGTCGGTGCCGACGAGCTGCTCGAGCTGCGCGCCGAGACGGACGCCGGACGGGGCTCGTTCGAGACCGTCGAGGGCGAGTTCTCGATCGCGTCGTACAACCGGTTCCTGGCCGACAACGCCGGGTCCATCGCGGACTTCCGGGCGCAGCAGGCACAGGCGTTCGGCGAGGAGAAGGAGCGGTGGCGGGCATCGGGCGAGTTCGACGTCCGGGACGAACCGGCCGCCGTGGTGGCCGACGCCGTGACCGTGCCAGAGGGGTCGACCGCCGTGTACGCCCCCTTCACCTCGACCGTGTGGCAGGTGGACGTCCGCCCGGGTGACCGTGTGGACGAGGGGCAGAAGCTGCTGGCCGTGGAGGCGATGAAGATGGAGTCGATGGTGCACGCACCGGTGCCGGGCCACGTGCTCGAGGTGTACATCAAGCCGGGCGACCAGGTCGCGCCGGGCCAGGTCCTCGCGGCGATCGGAGCGGCAGCGTGAGCGGGATCGGCACGGCGAGCGCCGGCCCGACCGCCGCCACCGCGACCGCCACCACGTCCGCGGCGGCCCGCGTCCGCGACGCCTTCGCCCGCATCGACGCCGTCGACCGCCCCGAGGTCTGGATCACCCTGCGCGACCGTGCCGACGTGCTGGCCGAGGCCGAAGTCGTCGACCCGACGCTGCCCCTGGCCGGCCTGCTGTTCGCCGTGAAGGACAACATCGACGTCGCCGGCCTGCCCACCACCGCAGCCGCCCGCTCCTACGCACACGACCCCGCCGCCGACGCCACCGCCGTCGCCCGGCTCCGCGCCGCCGGCGCCGTCGTCGTCGGCAAGACGAACCTCGACCAGTTCGCAACCGGCCTGGTCGGCACCCGCTCGCCCTTCGGTGCGGTCCGGAACGCCTGGGACCCGACGCGGATCTCCGGCGGCTCGTCGAGCGGTTCCGCCACGGCGGTCGCCCTGGGCATCGTCGACTTCGCGCTCGGCACCGACACCGCCGGGTCCGGCCGGGTGCCGGCCGCGCTCGGCAACCTGGTCGGGGTGAAGCCGACGAAGGGGCTCGTGCCGAACACCGGGGTCGTCCCCGCCTGCCGCTCGCAGGACTGCGTCACGGTGTTCGCCCGGTCGCTCGACCTGGCGCGCACGGCGGCCGAGCTGATGGCCGGTCCGGACGGCGTCGACCCGCTCGCGCGGTCCGACCTCGCCCTCGCCGGCCTGCCCGCCGTCCCGCGCATCGCGGTGCCGCTGCCGTCGCAGCTCGACGGGCTCGCACCCGGTTGGGCCGAGGCGTTCGCCGCGGCCGTCGACCGGTTCCGTGCGCTCGGACACCAGGTGGTCGAGGTCGACATCGCACCCCTGCTCGACGCCGCGTCGCTGCTCTACGACGGCGCGTTCGTCGCGGAGCGGTACGCGGCCGTCGGCGCCCACATCGAGGCCCATCGCGACGAGGTCGGTGCCGACCTCGACCCGTCGGTCGCCGCGATCGTGCTCGGTGGCGCACGACCGACCGCCGCGGAGCTCTTCGCCGACCAGGAACGACTCGACGCGTTCGGGGCAGCGGGTCGCGCCGCACTCGAGGGCACCACGGCACTGCTCACCCCGACGACGACGTGGCACCCGACGCTCGAGCAGGTCGCGGCCGACCCGATCGGCGCGAACAGCCGGATGGGTCGGTACACGAACTTCGCGAACCTGCTCGACATGGCCTCGCTCGCCGTGCCCGCCGGCTTCGTCGACGGCCTGCCGTTCGGCGTCATGCTCACCGGCCCGGCGTTCAGCGACCGGCGCCTGGCGGCGTTGGCGTCCGCGTTCGCCGCCCCGACCGTCGACCTGCTGGTCGTCGGGGCGCACCTGCGCGGTCAGCCGCTGAACGGACAGCTGGTCGCGTCCGGCGGATCGTTCGTCCGGGAGGCCCGCACCGCGTCCGACTACCGGCTGTACGCCCTCGACACGGTGCCGCCCAAGCCCGGGCTGGTCCGCGTGGGTCCGGTCGCGTCCGGCGCTGCTGCGCCGGGGTCGGGCTCGGGCTCGGGCTCGGGCTCGGGCATCGTCGGGGAGGTCTGGCGCCTGCCCGCCGCCGGCTTCGGCACCTTCGTCGCGGCCCTGCCGGCACCGATGGCGATCGGCACCGTGGCACTCGACGACGGCACCGACGTCACCGGGTTCCTGGTCGAGCCGTTCGCGGTCGAGGGGGCCGAGGACATCACCCACCACGGCGGCTGGCGCGCGTACCGGGAGCAGTCGTGACGGACACCGGCTGTCAGGATGGGGGCATGTCCCCCGACGACCGGCCCGTGCGCCCCGGCCGACCGCGGGTCGTGCCGAACGCCGACTCCGCGCTGAGCCCGCGCGACCAGATCCTCGACGCCGCCGCCGCGCTGTTCGTCGAGAACGGCATCAGCGCGACCTCGACCCGGGCGATCGCCGAACGGGTCGGGATCCGGCAGGCCTCGCTGTACTACCACTTCGCCGGCAAGGACGACATGCTCGTCGAGCTGCTCACGACCTCGGTGCGCCCGAGCCTCGAGCTGGTCCGCGGCCTCGAGCAGCTCGTGCCGGAGTCCGCCTCGGCAGCCGGTGCCCTCGCCGCGCTGGTCGTCGCCGACGTGGACACCCTCGCCCGCACGCCGCACAACATCGGCACGCTGTACCTGCTGCCCGAGGTGCAGGGCGAGCGCTACGACGGGTTCCGGGCCGAGCGCGTCGAACTGCAGGAGGCCTACGGGCGCCTCGGCTCGCGCGCTGCCAGCCCGGAGGTCGCCGCCGGTGTCTCGCCGTCGCGCCTCGGTGCGGTGCTCATCCAGATCACCGAGACCGTCATCCAGCTCCGCCGGTCCGGCCCCGTGCAGGACGCCGACCGCGACGCCCTCGTCGCGACCTGCCTGCGCGCCTGCGGGCTCGACACCGCCGCCGTGGCCGAGGCCCGGCGCGACGCCGAGTCGCTGCTGGCCGCCGTCGCGGTCTGACCCTCCCTCTCCGCTCTGCAAGGAGTCACCATGACCACGATCACCCCCGCCGCACACCGTCCGCTCGCCGACGCACTGCTCCCCCGCACCGCCGTCGTCAGCACCGCCCTGGTCCTCGGCGGCGCACTGCTGACCGCCGGTGCCGCGCAGGTGTCGGTGCCGATCTGGCCCGTCCCGATCACCGGGCAGACCCTGGCCGTGCTGCTCGTCGGCAGTGCCCTCGGTGCCCGTCGCGGTGCCCTGTCGATGCTCGTCTACGCACTGCTCGGCGTCGTCGGGCTGCCGGTCTTCGCGGACGGTTCGGCCGGGGTCGGCGTGCTCGTCGGCCCCTCCGGCGGGTACATCGTCGGCTTCGTCGCCGCCGCGGCCCTGGTCGGCTGGGTCGCCGAGCGCTTCGGCGACCGCCCGCTGCGGAACGCGCTGCTGTCCTTCGCCCTCGGCACCGTCGTCACCTTCGTCGCCGGGATGGCCTGGCTCGCGGTGGCACTCGGCCTCGACCTGCAGCAGACCCTGCAGTACGGGCTGTACCCGTTCGTCCTCGGTGGCGTGGTGAAGACCCTGATCGGCGCCGGCGTGATCTCCCTCGGGTGGACCGCGGCACTCCGCTCGGCCACCCGCCGGTGAGCGCTCCGTCAGGACTCCGCCTCCGGCCGTAGGGGTTCCGTCAGGAGGCCTTCCGCGCTGCTCGAGCCCGCGAGAGCGTGTGGTCGTGACACTGACTGCGATCATGCCGACGCTCCGTGCGTCGCTCCCCGATCCGATGGACCCGTTCCTCTGGCCGGCCCACACCGTCGCGACCACCGACGACCTGCTGGTCTCGGCGATCTCGATGGTCCGGCTCGCCGACCTCACCGGCACCCCGACCGTGCACACCGCCGAGCAGTCCCCGGCCCGGTACCGCCCGCGCGGGTGGGCACCCCGCGACGTGAGCGTCGCCGTCGCGTCGGTCACCCGCGTGCGGCGACCGCGCACCGGAGTGGTGCTCCTGGAACTGGACGCGGTCCTGCCGGCCTGCGCCGTGCTCGACCAGGTGCGCCTGATCGGACGCCGGAGCACCGCTCCCCTCTCCCCGATGTACGTCGTCACCCGCTGTGACGGTCAGGCCGACGGTCCGTTCCACCGCCTCCCGGCTCCGTTGCCCGCCGACGTCCGCGAAGGCGACCTGGTCTGCTTCCCGTGCCTGGCGACCGTCCGGCACCGCGACGTCGTCGAGCCGGTCCGGGCGGAACTCGCGCCGGTCCGGGCGGAACTCGAGCCGGTCCGGGCGGAACTCGCGCCGGTGCGCACCGAACTCGCGCCGGCGGATCGATGACCGTCGCGCTGCCGGTCCGCACCCGGCTGCTCGACGGCACCCACCTGTGGGGCCGGTACACGATCCGCCCCGTCGGGCGGACGCTGTGGAGCTCGCGGACCCTCGTCGTGTTCCCGCCCGGCACGACCACCGGCGAGCGCCTGCTGCTGCGTGCCTGGCACGTCTGGCCGACCGTCGGGGCGGTCGTCGCCCTCGCCACCCTGGTGCTCGCCGTCTCGGTCCCCGCCGTCGGCACGACCACCGCGCTGCTCCTCTACGGCGGCGGCTTCGCGGTCCTCGCCCGCGCCACCCGCTCGCTGCGACCACGGGTGCGGTCCGTCACCGTGACGACGTTCCTGGGCGATGGCCGCCGCGAGGTCCACGGCGACGAGCGTCTGCTCACCGGCTCCCTGGACGCGCTGTCGATCCTGGAGCAGGCGCTCCGGGCCGACCGCATCCGCCCCGTGGACTTCGAGCTGATCTGGGCGGACGTGTGGAACGCCCTGGAGCCCCCGGACCCGGACCACCGCGTGCAGCGGTCATCCTGAAGCCGGTTCCCGCGCCGCGCGTTTGTATGGGTCCGGGAAGGAGTACGCGATGAAGCACATCCACTACGACGCCACCACGATCCTGGTCGGTGACGACGTCGCCGACGCCGTGATTGAGTACGCCGCAGCCCTCGCAGGCGGGGACCGAGCGGACACCGTCGACGTGCCCGCCGTCGCCGACGACGGGACGATGACCACCACGAAGATCCTCATCGGACCCTCGAGCGAGATCGTCATCGAGGACGCGGAGGAGGACGAACTCGAGATGGACAACGGGGAGTTCGCCGGACGGCTGCGCGCCGCCGCGAAGACCTTCGGGCACAGCGAGCCGATCCACGCGAACACGCGGTCGGACCTGGCGGACGCGGCGGAGGCTGCCGAGGAGTCCTGACGCCCGGGCGTCGCGCTTCCGCGACGAAACGGAGAGAGCCTCCTGTACTGTGGTGATTCCGGAGAGCCTCTCCGGTACTCGACACCACAGCCTGGAGGCCCGCCATGCCCGAGCAGACCGCTCCCGCCGGGCGCGCGCCGCGTGCTGACGCGCTGCGGAACCGGGACCACATCCTGCGGGTCGCGGAGCGCGCGTTCGCCGAGCACGGCGTGACCGGCTCGCTCGACGCGATCGCCAAGCAGGCCGGCGTCGGCGCCGGCACCCTGTACCGGCACTTCCCCACGCGCGAGGCCCTGCTCGCCGAGCTCCTCGCCGCGCGCGACGAGCACCTGGTGGCCCGTCGCGAAGCACTGCGCGACGGCTCCGTGGACACTGGCGACGCCCTGCACGGCTGGCTCGACGCGGTCACTGAGTGGGCCGGCACGTTCGACGGACTGCCCGAACCGCTCCGTGCCGCCGCGTCGTCCGACTCGTCGCCGCTCGCCCTGACGTGCCAGGGGTTCATCACCACCACGGACGAGTTCCTCCGCGCCGCCCAGCGTTCCGGTCGTGCGCGTACCGACGTCCGCGCGCGGGACCTGTTCCTCGCCGCCCTGGCGACCAGCTGGGTCCGGGGTGCCGCGATGGCCGACGACTCGTCCTCCGCCGCACTCTCCGCCCTGTCGCGGCGCGGCTGGGAAGCCCCGATCCTCCCTTGACGTCCACCTCCTTGAAAGGGCACACCATGAACCGCATCGGCATCATCGGCAGCGGCGCCATCGGCACCGCGATCGCACGCCTGGCCGTCGCCGCCGACCTCGACGTCCTCATCGCGAACTCGCGCGGCCCCGAGTCGCTGCAGGATCTCGTCGCCGAGCTCGGCCCGCGCGCCCAGGCCGGCACCGTGCGCCAGGCCGTCGAGTTCGGCGACGTGCCTGTCCTCGCGATCCCGCTCACCGCCTACCCGGCGCTCGCCCCCGAACTCGACGCCTTCGCCGGGCGGACAGTGCTGTCGACGGGCAACTACTACCCCGGTCGCGACGGCCGGATCGAGCAGCTCGACACCCTCGCGACGACCACGGCGGAGTACGAGCAGACGCTCCTGCCCGGCACGCGGATCGTCAAGGCGTTCAACAACATCGTCGCGCACCACATCCCGAACCTCGCCGGCTCCACGCCCCGCACCGCACTGCCGATCGCGGGCGACGACGAGCAGGCCAAGGCCGTGGTCGCCGAGCTCGTGCAGCTGCTCGGGTTCGACACCGTGGACGCCGGCACCCTGGCCGACTCGTGGCGCTTCGAGCCGGAGTCCGGGGCGTACACGGGGATCTACGCGGCGAGTGCCGAGGGATTCGCGGCGGACTACCTGGCGGATCAGGGAGCACCGTTGCCCGCGGAGCGGCTGCGGGACGTACTGGCGGTGTCGCACCGGGCGGATGTGGCGAACCGGCAGTTCTGACGATCGCAACTCTTTGGGGGACCCTTGCGACGACGAGACCATCAGCTCCTCACTGCAGCGGCGGGCGTGGTCTGCATCGCACTGCTCACCGGGTTGTCCGCATGTGCCGCCCCTGGGGGTGCCTCCGGGCCGGAGCCCGATGCGCTGAGCGCAGCGCGGGCGGAGACCATCCTCGACGCGAATGCCGACCAGGCGTGGCAGCTGGTCGCGTCACGCCATCCGGGGCTCGAGCGGCCGGTGGTCGACCGCGTCCGGACCGTCTCGCACGCCGACTGGGCCCCGACGCAGGAACGCTGCATGAGCGCCGCGGGGTTCCCGCAGGCGAAGGCGATGCCCGACGCGAGCCTCGTCTCCGGACAGGTGCCGGCGGAACAGTCCGAGCCGTTCGCGGTCGCTGAGTACACGTGCGGGGTCGAGTACCCCATGGCCGCGAAGTACCAGACCGCTTTCAACGAGTCCCAGTTGGAGTGGCTCTACCGCTACTCCACGGGCGAGCTCACGAAGTGCTTGCAGGACCACGGCATCTCGGTGGAGCGTGGCCCGAGCGAGCATGAGTTCGTCGACAGCGACGGGGCGTGGTCGCCGTACCGGTCGGTCGATCTGCCGCAGTCCCAGTACTACGAGCTCGTCACCGCCTGCCCGGAGATCCCGGACTCGATCTACGGCTGAGCGGCTCGGAGGAAGGCCCCCGAGACACCGCTCGTCCGAGCTGCCCACCCAGGGAACCGAGGAGCGCAACGATGAAGCCGACGATCTGCAGCGGCGACAGCGCCTGGCCGAGGACGACCCACCCGAGCACCGCAGCGGTCAACGGACTGAGGACGCCCAACAGCGCGATCCGCGCCGACGGCAGCGCCCGTGCGCCTCGGAACCAGACGCTGTAGGCCAGGGCACCACCGACCAGCGTGAGCCAGGCGTACGCACTCGCAGCCGACCTGACGCGCTCCGCTTCAGGCGGCGCCGTGGCCCCGGCCGTGTCCGTGCTTCGTCGCGTTGGCGTTGACGAGGTGCAGTTCGTTGCCGTGGCGCTGCAACACGGGCTTGTACCCGGCGGGCAGGCCGGCGACGCGGACCCGGCTGAAACTCGAGCCCTTCGCGATCCGGTCCGCCGTGATCAGGACCAGGTCGTTCGCCACGGCCGTGCCCTTGGCGACGTGCACCCGCAGCGTTCCGCCGAACGACGCCGTGCCCTCGACGCGCAGGGCCGGACGGGGTCCGGAGACACTCAGCGACAGGGCGGCGTGCGAGCGCTGCGTCAGGTTGCCGCCGATTCGGATCACCCTCGTGCTGGCCTCGGCGAGCGTGCCGGAGACAGTGGTCACCGACCCCTTGCCCAGGGCAGCAGCGGAGTCCGCGATCAACGTCCCACCGCGGACGACGGTGCCGCCGGTGTAGCGGTTCGAGCCGGCGAGGGTGAGGGTGCCGGTCCCCCGCTTGGTCAGTGACCCGTTCCCGCCGATGTCGTTGCGCCAGGTGTCGGCGGCGTCGAGTCCCTTCTCGGCGGCGTCCATCGAGACCGTCACCGCGCTGTCGAACGCTCCGTAGCCGGACGCTGCCGAGAAGAGGTCGAGGCGCCCCCACCCTTCCGCGTCGTCCAGCAGGGGGTAGCCCGACGGCAGCGCGGTCGTCCGGAGCACCTCTCGGATCTGGGCGTCGCTGAGGTACGGCAGGCGGGTCCGCAGGAGCGCCTCGGCACCCTTCGGCACCGTGGCCGGGATCGTCTTCGTGCCGGTCCGCGTGAACCCGTACGTCAGGCGCCCGCGGTAGTCCTTCTTGTCCGCTGCGTAGTCCGCATACCGATCGACCGCGCTGGGGCTGGCGGCGGCGAGCACCTTCTCCGCCTGCTGGTGCGCCTGCTGCTCGAGCTGCGTGTTGGCCGGGTCGTCCAGGATGGCCGCTGCCAGCGCAGTCGCCAGGACCCGCCCGCCCATGACGTCGAGCGGTGAGTGCATCCCCGCGACGATCCGACTGTTGCCGATCTCCGAGCCGTTAGCGAGGAGCTCGGTGTACTTCTCCGGGTACGCGTACGCGAACGCCAGGGAGGCCAGGTAGCCGGCGTTGGTGTGTCCACTGGGGAACCCGCCGTCGGTGGCGGGCGTCGGGGACTTCTCGGGGACGAGCTGCGGCAGCACCTTGACGTCCTGGCTCTGCCGGTACGGCCGCGCGTACTGGTAGTACTTCTTCGCGTTGCTGGCAGAGGAGTAGTCGCCCCGCAGCGTGTTCACCAGCTGGACGACGTCGCCGAGTTCCGAATCGGTGTCCGCCCACGCTCCCTTCGCGTTGCCCTGGTCGACGTACTGCTTCGTCGTGGCGTCCGCCGGGATCTCGTCGGGGATCGTGGTGCCGGCGTTCGTCGCGGTCCGCACCGCGTCGGACAGGTCACCGAAACCCGCGATGGCCGAGTAGCTCTGGTTCCGTCGGTCGATCAGGTACGCCTCGTGCCCCTGCGCATCCGTGCGGGTCTGCGTGGTCCGCGCTGCCTGCGCGATGTTCGAGTCCAGGATCCGCTGCGCTGCAGCGCTGGTGGCGACCCCGTTGTCCCACGACGACCCCGGGCGCCACAGGGTGCCGAACTGCGACAGCACCCCGGTCGCGGCGTTCGTCTCCGGCGTCGTGGCGGCAGGGGTGTTCGTCTTGTAGGTGTCCACGAAGTACCCGTAGGCCCCTGGACGCGGCGCGGTCCCCGATGTCGCCGCGGACGCTCCCGCCGGAGCGATCAAGGACACGGCGCACGCCACCGCCAGGACCCCCAGCACCGTGCGGGCCCGACGTCTGGGAACAGCGATCTGGAACCGGCGCATGGCGTTCTCTCCACTCGGGGCGTGGTCACACGACTCGGTGACACAGAGCAGCAGCGTGGCGCAGGCCCGTGAACCGGAAGTGGCACCTGCGTGAACCGCTGCCGTACTCGCTGCTGTTGCTCACCACGGACGCCTCCGGGTACGGCGACGATGGGTTCGCACTCGTGACCCCTCGACGCGTTGTACTCATGACGCTGGGGCTGCTGGTCATCATCATCGGCTTCGTGTTGATGGCCCACTCGGCCGGCAGGTTCGACCGTCTGGCGGCGATTCTCGTCATCTTCGTCGGGTTTGCTCTGCTCCTGTTCACAACAGCGCGACCGGGTCAGGCGGCGCTCGCGCGCTCCTGGAGCAGGTACGAGAGGAAGTAGCCGCGCACCCGTCACTCCTGCCGGACCGTTGAACTGTCCGTTACCGGGCGTGGAGGTCGAGGTAGTCGAGGGCCTGGCGCACCGTCTCTTCAAGCGGGCGGGTGCTGTCGATGACGAGTCGGTCGTCCGTGCGGGGCTCGTACTCGTCGGCGGCGCGCTGCACCTCGTCCCACGTCGGCAAGGTGAACCCAGGCAGGTCATTCGCACGCTGCTCCACCCGGCGACGGTGCTCGTTGACGTCCGCACACACGACCTCGATCACGCGCAGCGGAACCCCAGCGGCTTCCGCTGTCGACGCCCAACCAGCGCGAGCGGGTTCCACACCACTCACCGCGTCGGCGATGACCACCTGTCCTCGCCGCAGATTCGGTACCGCGATGGCATGCATGACCGAGTAGGCGGCGATCCCGGACTGCTCGGGCGGAATCTGGTACTTCCACATCGCACCCTCGATCGCATCAACGCGAAGCGTCAGTGAAGGTGTCAGCTCCGCGATCGCAGCAGACAGCGTCGACTTCCCTGCACCGGGAAGACCACAAACCTGAACCAGCATCGGCAACTCCTTCGTTCGCCGTAGCTCCTTGTCTATCGGCCCTGGACGCGCAGCACCAGCGAGGTGGATACCTTCGTCGACTTCCGATGACGTGTCCGAATGCCGCGCCGTGAAGCCCTCGGACGGGCGAGATCTGCACCGTCGCAGCGGCTGACGCAGGTCACGACGCGCGGGGCACGTTCGCGCGCACGTCGTCGGCCTGCGCCTCGTCGAGTACCCAGATTCCGGTGTGCTCCGGGTAACGCTCCCGCAGGTAGGCCCGCACGGCCCGCCCCGGACGAGACTCGTTCGTGTAGCCGAGCTCGGCTGCCAGCTCGCGCGGTGTGTACGTCGTCATCGGTTGCTCTCTCTCAGTCACGCCCGAGCAGCCGCCGAAGCCAGCCGGAGCGCGTAGTGGTCTCGCTACTCGCCTGGGGTGGTGACTCCCCCGCCGCCGGCACGGGCCGAGTCATGGGCGCCGGCGCGCCGATCGTGATGGTCAGCTCGCGCTCCGCAGGGTCCGGCATCGGCGTCATCGGCCAGTCCGACGGCTCGTAGTTGTCCGGAACGACGTACCCGCCGCAGTCGACGACCTCGCCGGCGGCGTTCACCGTGACGTGCTGCACGTACAGCGTCCCGTCGTCGAAGTCGTAGGGGCTGGGCCCGTCCGGTGCATACGCTGTCTGCTCGCGAAGCCCCTTCGACCAGGAGAGCCGGCCGACGGTGCCTTCGTCCGACGACGCCCACCAGTGGGTCCCTCGCCACTCGACGTGGAGCTCGTCGCCGACGCGGACTGATCCGATGTGCTCGGTGACCGTCGAGTGGTACAGGCTCGACAGCATCGGCGTTCCTCGGCCGGCGTACACACCTGCCATGAGCCCCGCGACACCGAAGCGACGATCGCCGTTCTTGTGCCTCGAGCCGAGCTGCGGATGACCATCCGCGGCCGCCGGCGGTTCTGCCGTCTGCGCCATCGCCCCTCCTCGTGCTCGCTGCTCAGGCTACGAGCCGATCAGGCCGAGAGCCACTGCGATGACCAGCCCGCCACCGACGAGCACCGCCGTGGCGCTCCCGATGATCACGGCGAGTCGTTGGTCCCTGTGCATCCCCATGCGTCGAGCCTAGGAGCCGCGGGCACTCGACCGACCACCGCCGGAGCGATCGACGTCGTCGATATCCGCAGACAGACGCAGCATCAGGTCACTTCAAAGGGTGGGACTCAAACCAACGGATAGTGCCACCTATCGCAAGTTCCGGAGCCCACGACCGCAACCGAGTCGGGTGTCACCTTCGTCGAGGAAGACGACGGCCACCGAGTAACGGCCCGGAAGTTGCGGTTGCTCACACCTTCCCGGGACAGAGCGAAAGAGCCCCAGATGCCGGTAGTCACGGGCATCTGGGGCTCTTTGCGTTGGCGGTACCGGTGGGATTTGAACCCACGGTGGAGTTGCCCCCACACATGTTTTCGAGACATGATCCTTCGGCCGCTCGGACACGGTACCGGGAAAGAGTTTACACGATCCGGGAGGCCCGTGATGACACCCCGGGCCGGGTCGCCCTCCACAAGCGGTCACCTGCAGGGCTCTCCCCACACCCACAGGTCCCCCTCGTCTCCGGCAAGACCGGCGGGCGTACCGTCCACGGCATGAGATCCCGCACGCTCATCGCACTCCTCACCTCCGTCGTCGGCAGCCTCGGCGTCGTCGGTGCCGCAGCCGTCGGTGCCCGCGCCGGCGTGAAGGGCCAACGGGCAGCGGCGCAACGGGTCGTCGACATGCTCCCGATCCACGCCGACTGGTGGCGGGAACGACAGCAGCACGAGGGGCAGCTGCTCTACGTGGCGATCGGTGACTCGGCAGCGCAGGGCGTCGGTGCGACGGCACCCGGCCGTGGCTACGTGGGGCTGCTCGCACGGCGCATCCGGCACCGTTCCCACATGTCGGTGCGGGTGGTGAACCTCAGCGTCTCCGGCTCGACCACGTGGGGCGCGAAGCGTGACCAGCTGCCGAAGCTCCGGCACTACGCGCCCGACGTCTGCACGGTGTCGATCGGGGCGAACGACATCGCCGACTTCGATCCGGACAAGTTCGAGCGGAACATCCGCGCGATCTACGGCGCGGTCCCCTCGCACGCCGTGGTGGCCGAGTTGCCGTGCATGTTCGTGCCGGACCGGGAGCGCAAGGTGGCGGTGGCAAACGAGATCGTGCACCGGGTGGCCGACGAGTTCGGGCTGACGGTGGCGCCGCTGCACACCATCACGAAGCGCGTCGGTGTCCGCCGCACCTTCTTCAACAGCTACGGCGACCTGTTCCACCCGAACGACCGCGGCTACGAGGTCTGGGCGAGCGCCTTCGAGCCGGCGGTCGACGCGCGGGTCGACACGGTGGCGGCGATCCGGCACTACCTGTCCGTGCGCGAGGCCGAGAACCTCGGTCGCGAAGCCGGGGCGGTCGCGAACGCCCGCGCCGAGCAGGACACCGACGGTGCCGAGGCACTCGACCACGCCTCGCGCCAGGGCCCGGGGCCGGTCGAGCGCCTGCGCCACCGGATGACCGGGTCGATCGCGGTGCCCGATGAACGAGACCAGTCGGACGAACCAAGCGGATCAGACGAGCCGGACGACCGCGCCGGTGATGTCGGCCGTACGGCCTAGCCTCGACGACATGGCGCGCCCGCAGTCCCTCTACCGTTGCACCGAGTGCGGCTGGACCAGCATCAAGTGGGTCGGCCGGTGCGGTGAGTGCCAGACCTGGGGCACTGTCGAAGACAGCTCGGCGGCGTCCGCGAGCACCCGCGGCACGTCGGCGGTCGCCGTCACCGGCGCCCGGGCCGCGCGACCGATCACCGAAGCCCGAGGCACCTCCGTGCAGCGCTGGCAGACCGGCATCGGCGAGTTCGACCGCGTCCTCGGCGGCGGCGTAGTGCCGGGTGCGGCGGTCCTGCTCAGCGGTGAGCCCGGAGTCGGCAAGTCGACCCTGCTGCTCGAGGTCGCCTCCCGAGCCGCAGCCTCGGGCAAGCGCGTCCTCTACGTCAGCGCCGAAGAGTCCGTCGACCAGGTCCGACTCCGCGCCGAACGCACCGGGGCGATGCACGACGACCTGTACCTGGCGAGCGAGGTCGACCTCGGCGTCATCATCGGCCAGATCGACCAGGTCCAGCCCGACCTGCTCATCGCCGACTCCGTGCAGACCATCTCGTCGAGCTCGATCGACGGCATCGCGGGTGGCACGTCCCAGGTGCGCGAGGTCGCCTCGACCCTGATCCGGATCGCGAAGGACCGCGCCCTGCCCGTCCTCATCGTCGGCCACGTCACGAAGGACGGCACGATCGCAGGCCCGCGGCTCCTGGAGCACCTGGTCGACGTCGTCTGCCACTTCGAGGGCGACCGGCAGACCGCGCTGCGCTTCGTCCGGGCGCTCAAGAACCGCTTCGGGCCCACCGACGAGGTCGGGTGCTTCGACATGGGTGGCGACGGCATCCACGAGGTCCCCGACCCGAGCGGCCTCTTCATGTCGAAGAACGCCACCCCGGTGTCCGGCACCTGCGTCACCGTCGCACTCGAGGGGCGTCGCGCGCTGCCGGTCGAGGTGCAGGCCCTCATCGTCCCGAGCTCGGCGCCGCAGCCACGCCGGGTCGTGAACGGTGTCGATGCCTCCCGTGTCGCGATGCTGCTCGCGGTGCTCGAACGCCGCGCCGGCCTCAAGCTCTCCGACGCCGACGTCTACGTGTCCACGGTGGGCGGCATGAAGCTCACGGAGCCCGGCGCCGACCTGGCGATCGCACTGGCCCTCGCGAGCGCCGCACGAGACCGTCCGTACCCGCACACGCTCGCGGCCGTCGGCGAGATCAGCCTCGCCGGCGAGATCCGTCCGGCCACGGGCACGAAGCAGCGCGTGAACGAGGCCACCCGCCTCGGGTTCACGACCGTGCTCGGCTCGGACTCCGGGCACCTGCGCGAAGCCCTGCGTGTGGCGTTCTCGATGACGCAGTCCCCGCGCGAACGCGAGCTCGACCGCGCGTTCTGAGCGGCTACGCGCGCAAAGCGGCCAGCAGGTCCGCCGGCGCGGCCTGCATGGTGTGCGGACCGGCGATGTCGAAGAACACGCCCTCGAGCATGTCGAGGTGGGCGGCCAGGAACTCCTCGAGCCGCGGCCCGTCGTAGACCATGACCTGCCGGATCTTCTCGTCCGGCACCATCGCCGTGTAGGCGTCCGCCGACGAGAACAGCAGCAGGATGCGCTTGTCCGACCCCTCACGGCCGAACACCCGCACCTGCATGTCCTTCTTGCCGGTGACGAGTCGGGGGACGATCACGATGTCGTGGCGGAGCGCGAACGCCACCGCAGCGACGTCCTGCTTCGCGAGGGCTTCCTCGAGCTGTTCGCTCCGGAAGCGCTGTTCCTTGTCTGCCATCAGCTCAATTCCACCAGATTTTCGTCGTTCCGTGACGCACGGGTAGCCAGTCGGCCCAGAGCACGCTAGCCTGATGGAACCGCTTCGGCGGCGCTCAACGTCCGGGCGAGGTGGTTTGCCCCTCAACCCGGGCCCCAGGGTCACTGGCCGACAGGCCTGGCCCCGAACCCGTCCCGCCGGCACCTGCCCGCGTGGCGCATTACCCCCGTCGACGTACGTCGGGGTCTCCGTCGGTGCATCTGCACCTTGGCGGAAGCAAGAAAGCTAAGGAAACGCCATCATGGCATCTACCGGTACCGTCAAGTGGTTCAACAACGAAAAGGGCTTCGGCTTCATCGCCCCGGACGACGGCAGCGCTGACGTCTTCGCGCACTTCTCTGCGATTGCTGGCAACGGCTACAAGTCGCTCGAGGAGAACCAGAAGGTGGAGTTCGACATCACCGAGGGCCGCAAGGGCCCGCAGGCGGAGAACATCACCGTCCTCGGCTGATCACATCAGCTTGAACAGGCCCCGTCGTCTTCGGACGACGGGGCCTGTTGCTGTTCCCCAGCACCTCTGCTCGGCACAGCCCAGCCGGAACGGATCGGAACCGCGCACCGCGCACCGCGCACCCGCCGCCTACTGCAGGATGAACTGCACCGAGGTCTTCGACTCGAGGTTCCCGACGGCGACCTGCAGGTGGTAGCTCGCGCCTCCCGCGGTGACCGCCGGCCGTGACGAGTCACACGTCGACGTGGACGAGCGGGTGCGGTCCCAGGCGATCGCCGGGGTCGTGAGCGTCTGACCGGACTTGATCGTGACGTCCTGGTTCGTGCCGCCGGTCTGGCAGTCCTTCGACGACCAGTACTGCTCCTGGCCGGAGCTGATCGTCAGCACCTGCTGCGCCGATCCGAGGTCCAGGTGGCAGGAGTTCGTGCCGGAGTTCTTGATCGACATCGCGATCTTCGGGTCCTCGGTGGGGCCGTAGGCCGACTTGTCGAGCACCGGGGTCAGGACGATCTGGTCCTTCGTGCAGGTCGACCCGTCGGCAGCAGCGGGCTTCGACGCAGAAGCCGAGGCAGATGCCGACGGCTTCGGCGCAGCAGACCGCGAGGACCCGGAACCGGCCGCAGACCCGTCCGACGATGCGCCGGCAGCAGACCCGGCACCAGCAGAGGCCGACGCACTCGGCGCCGCCGAGGTGGCCCCGCTCCCCCGCCCGACGACGATGAGCACCACGACCAGGACGACGACCAGCAGCGCCCCGAGCACGAGCGCCCGGCGGCGCCAGTAGACGACCGGCTTCTCGGGCCCGACGGGGTGACGCAACGACGACATGCGCACAGGGTAGACAACGGCGCGGGCCGTACCCGGCCACCCCGCCGGGCGGCACGAGAAAGCGTCAGAGGTTCTTCAGCATGCGGGTGTTGCCGAGGGTGTTCGGCTTGACCCGGGCGAGGTCGAGGAACTCCGCGACCCCTTCGTCCGACGAGCGGACCAGTTCGGCGTAGACGTCCGGTGACACGACGCTCTCGCCGATCTCCAGGTACCCGTGCTTCGCGAAGAAGTCGACCTCGAAGGTCAGGCAGAAGATCCGGGCGACGCCGAGTTCGCGGGCGTCGTGCTCGAGCGCTTCGAGCATCCGGTGCCCGACGCGCTTGTGGATCCACTGCTCGTCGAGGGCGAGCGTGCGCACCTCGGCGATGTCGTCCCAGAACACCGCGAGCGCGCCGCACCCGATCGGGGTGCCGTCGGGCCCTTCAGCGATCCGGAACTGCTGGATCGAGCCGTACAGGGCGACGTTCTCCTTGCCGAGCAGGATGCGCCGGTCGACGTAGGGGGCGATGAGCCGCTGGATGTGCGGGACGTCCGAGGCGAGCGCCGGACGCACGAGGATCCCGTGGTCGTCACGCTCGTGGAAAGCGTGCTTGCCGTGCTCTGTCATCCGCCTCACACTACCGGGGTCGCAGGGGGACAGCGCTGCTGAGTGCCGCCCAGGTCGATCGGCCTACCGTCCGGTGCATGCCTCAGATCATCGAAACCGTCGACGTCAACGTCCCCGTCCGCCAGGCCTACGACCAGTGGACCCGTTTCGAGGAGTTCCCGCACTTCCTCGACGAGGTCGAGAAGATCGTCCAGGTGGACGACAAGACCACCGACTGGACCGTGAAGATCGCCGGCCAGGAGCGCGAGTTCCGAGCCCTCATCACGGAGCAGCACCCCGACGAGCGTGTCGCCTGGACCGTGAAGGACGGCGAGACCGACCACGCCGGTGTCGTCACCTTCCACAAGCTCTCCGACGCCGAGACCCGTGTCACCGTGCAGATCGACTGGGAGCCCTCCGGCATCCTCGAAAAGCTCGGCTCCGCCGTGGGCGTCGGTGGCCACGCCGTCAAGAAGGACCTGCAGAACTACAAGGAGCGCGTCGAGAACGCACCGACCCAGCCGGGCTGGCGCGGCGACGTGCAGGCGTAGTCCACACGACGGACGGGAGGCGCGGTGCCAGCTGGCACCGCGCCTCCCGTTCGTTCGTCCCCCGTTCGGCATCCCCCCATCGAAATGCCGACCTGACGAGCGAGCGCGAGCCTGGCAGAGTGGTGACACCGGCCGACGCGCTGGATCAGTTTTATCATGTCTGAGACAGATGTGAGAGTGGGGACACGTGATCGAGTACAACGACGACGACGCACACCGTCGGGAACTGTCGCGCAAACTGCAGCTCCTGATGGACGTCGTCGAGGCCAACTCGGGCCAGCGACCCCCGTACAAGGAGATCGCCGCCGAGATCGAGGCGCAGGGCGCGTCGATGAGCCGACCGCGCTGGGGCTACATGCTCGGCGGCAACGGGCCGGCCGTCCGCGACCAGCGACTCCTGGCGGCCCTGGCGACCTACTTCGGCGTCCCGGCGGAGTACCTGACCGACGCGGCCGGCAACACGGACGTGCCGGAGCGGGTGCAGGCGCAGCTGGAGCTCGTGCTCGAACTCCGCAAGCGCGAAGTCGTCGCGTTCGCCACCCGGCGTCTGGGCGAGTTCGCCTCGGCGGACGAGATCCGCGACTTCACCGACCACCTGCGTCGCCTGGACGAATCGGGCGGCACCCCGTGAGCGGGTACCGCGACCGCTTCGACGCCCTGCGTCGGCAGACCGAGGCCCGTCGCCGCGTGCAGCGCCTCGGGCTCCCCCGTCGGCTGTCCCTGCCGGAGCTGACCGCCCGTGCCGAGGCGGCGCTCGGCAAGCCGATCCTCGTGCGCACCACGGAGCTGCCGGGCGACCTGTCCGCGCGGCTCATCCAGCGCACCGACCACGCCCTGCTCGAGACCCGCCCCGGGCTGTCCGAGCGCTCCCGGGTGGCCTGCGTGCTGCACGAGCTCGCCCACGTGTTCATGGACGACACCGGCTGCGACCACCAGGCGTACACGGGGCTGCTCAGCGGCCGGACGGCGTTCACCCGCTCGCTGGACACCCCGCACGAACAGGCCGTCGAGCTCGTCGCCGACCAGCTCGCGCTGCGGATCGGGCTGCTCGACCCCGAGGGCCAGCCCGGGATCTTCCGGTGACGCGGTGACGCTGCACGTCTGGGGGTCGATCCCGGTCTGGCTGATCCTGGCGGTGCTGGTCGCCCGGCTGCTCCTGGTGCGCACCCAGTCGGCCAGCGTCACCTGGCTGATGGTCTGCTGCAGCTGCGTCGCCGTCGGGCTCACGATCAACCAGCCCGACGTCACGACGTTCCTCGCCGGCGTGACGCACGTGCCGAACATCGCCGACCTGATCGGCCGCTGCCTGATGGTGTGCGGCATGTTCGCCCTCGCGCAGTCGGTCGAGGCCGCAGCACGCTCCGCCAAGCTCCTGCGCGCCAGCCGCATCATCGGCTGCGTGCTCGTGCTCGTCGCCCTGGTCGTGCTGTTCAGCCTCATCGACGCGCCGACCCCCACGGCGCAGTTCATGGTGGCCTACGGCGACCAGCTGCCGACCGCGCTCTACTCGGCGGTCGAGATGACCTACATCGCCATCGTGATCGCCCGGTCGGCCGTCGCCGTGCTGCGCGGGTTCCGGAGCGGCGACGGGCTCGGCCGCCTGTACTGGCTCTTCGTCGTCGGCGCCGCCGGCCTCGTGCTGCTCGCCGGCATCGCGATCGCCCTCGACGCCGTGCACGTCGCCGGCGCCGACGGTGCGGTCGGGGTCCTGTCGACGCTCTACACCCCGGTGTTCCTCGGCTCGATGGTCCTGCTCGCCATCGGCGCGGCCGGCGGCGTCCTGCCCGACGCCGCACGGGAGTTCCGCGACTGGCGGGCCGCCCGACGCCGGTTCCGCGTGCTCGAACCGGAGCTCCGGCGGCTCGAGACGGCATCGGGCAACACCGGGCTCTACTTCACGATCGTGTGGCAGCGTCGCCAGTGGCGGAGTCGGCAGCACCGACTGTCCGTCGAGATCGAAGACCGCGCGCGCGAGGCCGGGCAGGACGTCCCGGCCGCTGCGACGCTCACCACGGCACGACTCAGGGAGATCACATGACCGGCGCACGCATCACGGCACTCGGCACCGCGGCAGGGGCGGTCGGCACGCTCGGACTCGGCGCCTTCGTCGCACGACGGTTGCTGTTCCCGACGCCGTACACGGCGACCGCGACGGTCCGCAGCGCCACGGACACCGAGGTCGAGCTGACCGCCACCCGCGACACCCGCCTGCCGGGCACCTACGACCTGCAGCGCGACGACACCCGGGTGCAGGTCGGCGCGATCACCACCGCGAGCACGGCGACCCGAGCCAGCAGGGACGGCGACACCGTCCGCCGCAGCGTCACCGTCCCCGTGGCGACCGGTGCGTGGGGCTGGGACGCCCTGCGGTACGACGGACCGGACGACGTGCCCGGTACCGAGCCCGAGGCCGCCACGACCCACGTGGTCCACGTGCACGGCCAGTCCCTGGGCCCGCGCCAGGTCCTGCGCGGTGTCGGCGTCTGGCGTGCGCTCGGCGCCTCGTCCGAGGTCCTCGACACCACCGACCTGCCGCTCCGCTCCCTCGACGCCGGGGCAGCGGACCGCATCGTCGCCGCCGTCCGCGCCGCCCGGGCCCGTGGTGCTCAGCGCGTCGTGCTGCAGGGCTGGTCCGCCGGCGCGCTCGCCTGCTCCGTCGCCGCCGCACGCGTCGACGTCGACGGACTCGTGGCCGTGTCACCCCTGCTCGACGTCGCCTCGGCACTCCGCGGGGCTGTCCGCGGCGCGCACCTGCCCGCGTTCGTCGGCACCGTCGCCGCCCGCATCGCGACCACGAACGTGCTGTCGCGGCTCGCCGGGGCCCCGACTCCCGTCACGACGACCACGTGGCAGGACTCGTCGACGCCGACGCTGCTGATCCACTCCGAGGCCGACGCCCTGGTCGCGGCCGACGACGTCGCCGCGCGGCAGGGCGCCACCACGGTCACGTTCCGCACGGCACCGCACACGCTCGAGTGGAACGAGGACCCGGAGCGTTGGGAGCGCGCCGTCCGCGACTTCGCCGCACAGCTGCCTGCCGCCGTCTGACACGGCGGACGTCCGCCCGCACGGCCGGCCGGCACCAGCCTGGACGTGCAACGGCCCCGGTCTGCAAACAGACCGGGGCCGGCTGCGTCTCGATCCGTTGGGGGGAACCGATCGAGCGCGACGCGCGAGGAGTTGGGGGGAACGTCTCGCGCGTTGTCATCACAGTACCCCCGGACGGGGGTCCGTGGCTGCAAGGACGCGCAGATCGGCGATGCGGGATCTGAACGCGACCCGAGAACGGACAGGAGGCCCGGTGCCAGCTGGCACCGAGCCTCCTGTCCGTGGGGTGTCAGGTCCTAGGACTCGATCTCGCCCTGGGGCGTGTCGGTCGCGGCCTCGACCGCGGCTGCACCGGCGAGGACCTCTTCGCGGCCCGGCTGACGCCCGGTCTCGAAGTGGAACGCACCGTCGACGAAGTCGACCTTCACGTGGTCGCCGGCGTTGAGCTCACCCTGCAGGATGTGCTCGGACAGCTGGTCCTCGACCTCGTGCTGCATTGCGCGACGCAGGGGCCGAGCACCGAGGGACGGGTCGAACCCGACCTTGATGAGCTGCTCCTTGGCCGGCAGCGTGAGCTCGACGGTCATGTCGCGGTCGAGCAGGCGGTCGGCCAGACGCTTCACGAACAGGTCCACGATCTGCAGCAGCTCGGGCTGCGACAGCTGCGGGAACACGATCGTGTCATCGACGCGGTTCAGGAACTCGGGCTTGAAGTGCTTCTTGAGCTCCTCGTTGACCTTGCCGCGCATGCGGTCGTAGCCGACGGCCGAGTCACCCTCGACCTGGAAGCCCACCGGGCCACCGGCGATGCCCTGCGAACCGAGGTTCGTGGTCATGATGATGACGGTGTTCTTGAAGTCGACCACGCGGCCCTGACCGTCGGTGAGACGGCCTTCCTCGAGCACCTGCAGCAGCGAGTTGAAGATGTCCGGGTGGGCCTTCTCGATCTCGTCGAACAGGACCACGGAGAACGGCTTGCGGCGCACCTTCTCGGTGAGCTGGCCGCCCTCCTCGAACCCGACGAACCCGGGAGGGGCGCCGAACAGGCGGGACACCGTGTGCTTCTCACCGAACTCCGACATGTCGAGGGAGATCAGCGCACCCTCGTCGTCGAACAGGAACTCGGCGAGGGCCTTGGCGAGCTCGGTCTTCCCGACGCCCGTGGGGCCGGCGAAGATGAACGAGCCGGAGGGACGGTTCGGGTCCTTCAGGCCGGCACGGGTACGGCGGATGGTCTTGGACAGGGCCGAGATGGCCTCTTCCTGACCGATGACGCGCTCGTGCAGTGCCTTCTCCATGAAGACGAGACGCGAGGTCTCCTCTTCGGTGAGCTTGAACACCGGGATGCCCGTGGCCTGGGCCAGGACCTCGGCGATGATGCCCTCGTCGACGGTGCCGGACGCGGCGACGTCACCCGCACGCCACTGCTTCTCGAGGCGGAGACGCTCGCCGAGGAGCTTCTTCTCCTCGTCGCGCAGGCTCGCGGCCTTCTCGAAGTCCTGCTCCTCGATGGCGGCTTCCTTCGACCCGCGGACCGTCGAGATCTTCTCGTCGAACTCGCGGAGCTCCGGCGGTGCCGACAGGATCGACAGACGCAGGCGAGCGCCGGCCTCGTCGATCAGGTCGATGGCCTTGTCCGGCAGGAAGCGGTCCTGCACGTAGCGGTCCGCCAGGTTCGCCGCGGCGACGATCGCGCCGTCGGTGATGGACACCTTGTGGAACGCCTCGTACTTGTCGCGCAGACCCTTGAGGATGTTGATCGCGTGGGGCAGCGACGGCTCGTTGACCTGCACCGGCTGGAAGCGACGCTCGAGTGCGGCGTCCTTCTCGAAGTGCTTGCGGTACTCGTCGAGCGTGGTGGCACCGATGGTCTGGAGCTCACCGCGGGCGAGGAGCGGCTTGAGGATGGAGGCTGCGTCGATCGCGCCCTCGGCTGCACCGGCACCCACGAGCGTGTGGATCTCGTCGATGAAGACGATGATGTCGCCGCGGGTGCGGATCTCCTTCGTGACCTTCTTCAGGCGCTCCTCGAAGTCACCGCGGTAGCGGGACCCGGCGATGAGCGATCCGAGGTCGAGCGAGTAGAGCTGCTTGTCCTTCAGCGTCTCGGGCACGTCGCCCTTGACGATCGCCTGGGCGAGGCCCTCGACGACGGCGGTCTTGCCGACGCCGGGCTCACCGATCAGGACGGGGTTGTTCTTGGAGCGGCGGGAGAGGATCTGCATGACCCGCTCCATCTCCTTCTCGCGCCCGATGACGGGGTCGAGCTTGCCGTCGCGCGCGGCCTGGGTGAGGTTCCGACCGAACTGGTCGAGGACCTGCGAACCCTGCTGCGCGTTCTGCTGCTGCTCGCCGCCGACGGCGACCGCTTCCTTGCCCTGGTAGCCGGACAGGAGCTGGATGACCTGCTGGCGCACCCGGTTCAGGTCGGCGCCGAGCTTCACGAGGACCTGGGCTGCGACACCCTCGCCCTCGCGGATCAGGCCGAGCAGGATGTGCTCCGTGCCGATGTAGTTGTGGCCGAGCTGCAGCGCCTCGCGCAGGGACAGCTCGAGCACCTTCTTGGCGCGCGGCGTGAACGGGATGTGCCCGGTCGGCTGCTGCTGGCCCTGCCCGATGATGTCCTGGACCTGCTCGCGCACGGCGTCGAGCGAGATGCCCAGCGACTCCAGCGCCTTGGCGGCGACGCCCTCGCCCTCGTGGATGAGGCCGAGGAGGATGTGCTCGGTGCCGATGTAGTTGTGGTTGAGCATCTTCGCTTCTTCTTGAGCGAGGACGACAACACGACGGGCCCGGTCGGTGAATCTCTCGAACATGTGCTCTCCCTTGGCCCCTGATGAGCGGAGCCGACGCTGTGCCGGTCTCGTGTGAGTCCGGCCAAGTACTTCGAGAGTAACCAGCGCTCCCCCCGGGGGCTGCCCCTGTTCGCCGTGGGCGTGACCAGGGTGCGTCTTGTGCGCAGTGAGCGAACGACGAGACGGACTGGAGGCCCGTGGCGGGGTCGCCACGGGCCTCCAGTCCGCTTGTGGGTCGCGCTGGGTCAGGCGCGCCGCACCGCGCGACGCAGGTCGCGTCGGAAGCGGCGCGCGTCGACGCCCAGGGCGTCGAGGACGTCGTGCGCCGATCCGGCGAGCGGATCGTCGACCGAGTCGAGCACGGCGAGGACGACGTGCGGCGGTCGGATGCGCTCCGAACGGCCGGCGATCGTCGCGGCGCGGGCGAGCACGCGCATCGCGGCGGGCGTGCACGCGACCCGATCGTGTTCGCCCGGGCAGGTGGTGTGGGCGCCGACGAAGGCGCGGATGCCGGAGCGGACGGTGTCCGGGGTGATCCGGTGGGCGTCGAGGACGGGGCGGAAGCGGGGCATGCCGGCGCAGAGCGTGACGGCGGCCAGCAGCAGGTGTTCGGCGTCGACGAAGCCGAAGCCGGACTCGTGGGATTCGAGGTCGGCGAGCAGCACGATCTCGCGGCCGTGCCGGACGGAAGGGAGGGCGACGGAGAGCTGAGCGGTCTGCATGTATTCAGAATATCGCATGCCTCTGCGAAGGGACAGCCCGCATCGGAGGTCCGCTCGGTACGATCCGGTCATGGAGCAGCCCGTCGTCGGCCTCGTCGTCCACCCGACCAAGAACGTGCAGGAGTCCGTGACGACCCTGCAGCGCTGGAACGCGTCCGGCCAGGGCGAGCTGCTCGCCCGGCGTGCGGACGCCCAGCGCATCGGTGGCGGGGTCGACGTGGTGGACGACGACGACTTCACCGACCGCGTCGACCTGGTCGTGGCCCTCGGCGGCGACGGCACCATGCTCGGCGCGATGCGGCTCGTGGCGAAGCGCCCGGTGCCCGTCCTCGGCGTGAACTACGGCAACGTCGGGTTCCTGGTCGAGATCGAGCCGCCCGAGCTCGAGAGCGCCCTCGAACGGCTGTCCGCCGGCGAGTACCAGCTCGAACCGCACCACGCGCTCGAGGCCCGGTTGTCCTGGGGTGGTGCCCGCACCGACTACCTGGCGTTCAACGACCTGACCATCGTGCGACGGCCGGGCTCCGGGCAGGTGTCGGCCGACCTCAGCGTCGGGGGCCTCGGGTACGGGTACTACCGGGCCGACGCCATCGTGGCAGCGACCCCGGCCGGCTCCACCGCGTACAACTACGCCGCCGGTGGGCCGGTGCTCTCCCCCGCGCTGTCCGGCTCCGTGGTGACGCCGGTCGCGCCGATGGCCGGGATCGACCGCTCGGTGGTGCTCGCCGCACGGGAGCGCTACCGGTTCGACATCGCCGAGGGCACCAGGAGCGCGGCGCTCGAGGTCGACGGGCTCGTGGTCGGCGAGGTGGCCACCGGGGCGCAGATCGACATGCGGCTCCGGAAGGACGCCGGCAGCGTGGTGCGCCTCGACGCCGAGCGGCACGGGCGCACCGGACGCGTGAAGCTCAGCCTGCTCGACCTGCCGGTGCGTCCCGACCAGCTGGTCGAGCTCATCCCGAGCGACCTGCGGCAGAAGCTCCGGCGCGAGATCGACGACTGACGCCGCGCAGGGGCTGGCCCTGGCTCCGGCGCTGGGCCGGCCCTGGCCCCAGCCCCGGCCCGGGAACGTGAATGGCCCGCTCGAGCAGTGCTCGAGCGGGCCGTCCCATCACCCCACCGGATCGTCTTCCCACAGAACGACCCGGTTTCCCCGCGCCGGCACGGGTGAACGTGCCGGCCGAAGTCCACTGACCTAGTCGGTCAGGTACAGCTGCATGTCCTGCGAGACCGCCTTGGCGAACAGGCGCAGCTTGGCGCGCGACTCCACCCGGCTGACGGCCTGGCGGGTCGTGTGCACGATCTTCGAGATCTCGTCGAGGGTCATCGGCTTGTCGTCGTCCAGGCCGTAGCGCATGCGGATGACGTTCGCCTCGTCGCTGGGCAGCTCGGCGACGATGGAGCGGATGTCGCGGTGCAGCAGCGTCGTCTCGGTGAGCTCGTTCGGGCTCGCGGCGTCCTCGTCCTCGATGAAGTCACCGAGTTCGCTGTCGTCGGAGTCACCGACTACGGTGTGGATCGACACCGGCTCGTGCGAGCGGCCCTTGAGGTCGACGAGTTCCTCGACACTCATGCTCAGCTCGGCGGCGACCTCGTCCGGCATCGGCGCACGGCCGAGGTCGACGGTCAGGTCACGCTCGGTGCGCGAGATCTTGTTGATGAGCTCGACGGTGTGCACCGGGATGCGGATCGTGCGTGCCTTGTCGGCGAGACCACGCGAGATGGCCTGGCGGATCCACCAGGTGGCGTAGGTCGAGAACTTGTAGCCCTGCGTGAAGTCGAACTTCTCGACCGCACGGACCAGGCCGAGGTTGCCCTCCTGGATGACGTCCATGAAGGGCAGGCCGCGCTGCGAGTACCGCTTGGCGATGCTCACGACGAGGCGGAGGTTCGAGGTGATCATGCGCTCCTTGGCGCGCTCACCGTCGCGGACGAGCCAGCGGAGTTCACGCTGCAGGGTCTTCGCGAGACCCTTCTCGGTGGCGAGCTTCTCTTCGGCGAAGAGCCCGACCTCGATGCGGCGTGCGATCTGCGCTTCTTCCTCGGCGGTGAGGAGCGAGAGACGGCCGATGTGACGGAGGTAGTCGCCGACCTGGTCGACCGAGGCGCCGCGGACACCGGCGAGCTGCTCGTCGGCCTCGACCTCGGTGTCGAGGGAGGTGGTGGCGGACTCGGCGGTCGCGGTCTTCGATGCCGATGCCTTCTTGGTGGCGGTGCGGCGGGTGGTGCTGGGTGCAGCCGTTGCGATCGTCATGGTGTTTCTCCCTGCGTTCGACGGTGATGGCTTCGTGGGGCGTTGCCGGGGGGTGCTGATGAGTAAAGCGGCCCGGAGGTGTACCCCACAAATCGTTCGGAGCGATTCTCAGGGTTCTCCGTGCTTCATCATCGAAAGCGTCCCCCGCGGGGTACAGCCCACCGCCAGTCTGGTCCCCCAATCGGCCCTGGATCAAGCGGATAACGCCGTGTTTCCGGCGTTGCAGGCGTGTTTCACCAGCGTTTCCGATCGTGTACCCCAGGCGACTGCGTACTCCGGACATGCAAAAGGGGTACGTCCGACCGGATCAGTGCGATCTGGTCGTCGTACCCCGAATACCGAATGGGTGGGGGTCACCAGGAGGGTTCGAGCCACCCGTCCCGGCGCTTGGAGACCTCGAGGTCTGCGTCTCGGTCGAACTCGTCGTACTCGCTCTCGATGTCACCGACGAGGCTGCGGCCCGTGAAGGGATGTGCGGTGGTTGCCATGCGGACGATGCTCACCCCGGCACGCGTCGGCGAGGTGAACGGTGCGTGACGGTCCGTCGGCGCTCAGACGTCGAGGTCGTCGACGTCACCCTCGTCGTCGAGGGGTCCGTCGTCGCTGCCGACGGGCGAGACGGACGCTCCGGACACCGGGTGCCCGAAGGCGTCCTCCACGTCGAGGTCGTCGAGGTCATCGACGCCGGCGGCGGACTCCGGGATGGTGGGCATGCGCGACAGGATCACACCGCGCGGTGAACACGGGGTGAAGTGGATCGTGCGCGGGCGGCTACTCGGCCGACGTCGGAGCCGGCGCGGGGCGACCGTGCTCACGCTCGAAGCGGGCGCGCTCCTCGGCCTCGACCTTGGCGTACGCGGCACGCTCGGTCCGGTCGGCACGCATGATCGCGCGCATCACGAACCAGAAGATCAGGCCGACGACGATGGTCGGCGTCAGGGCGAAGACGATCCCGCTTACGACTCCTTCAGGCACCCGAGCATCGTACCCCGGCGGACCGGGAGCTACTTGACCAGCGGGAACAGGATCGTCTCGCGGATGCCCAGGCCCGTGATGGCCATGAGCAGGCGGTCGATCCCCATGCCCATGCCGCCCGACGGGGGCATCGCGTGCTCCAGTGCCCGCAGGAAGTCCTCGTCGACGCGCATCGCCTCGAGGTCACCGCCGGCCGCGAGCTTCGCCTGCTCGACGAACCGCTCCCGCTGCACGACCGGGTCGACGAGCTCCGAGTACGCCGTGCCGAGCTCGAAGCCGCGGACGTACAGGTCCCACTTCTCGACGACGCCCGGACGGGTGCGGTGCTGCCGGGTGAGCGGCGAGGTGTCGACCGGGAAGTTCATCACGAAGGTCGGGCGGTCGAGCGAGTCGATGACGAAGTGCTCCCAGAGCTCCTCGACGTACTTGCCGTGCGTGGCGTGGGCGACCTCGACGCCCTCGGCCTCGGCGAGCGCCTGCAGCTCGGACAGCGGGGTCTCCGGGCTGATCTCGCGCCCCGCGGCCTCGGACAGCGAGCCGTACATGTCGATCCGGGGCCACTCGCCACCCAGGTCGTAGGTGCTGCCGTCGGGCAGGGTGACCTCGAGCGCACCACCGGTGACCGCGCGGGTCGCGTTCTGCACGAGCTCCTGCGTCAGGTCGGCCATCTGCTCGTAGCTGCCGTACGCCTGGTACGCCTCGACCATCGCGAACTCGGGCGAGTGCGACGAGTCGGCGCCCTCGTTCCGGAAGTTGCGGTTGATCTCGAACACCCGGTCGATGCCACCGACGACGGCGCGCTTCAGGAACAGCTCGGGTGCGATGCGCAGGAACAGCTCGGTGTCGAAGGCGTTCGAGTGCGTCACGAACGGTCGGGCCGAGGCGCCGCCGTGCTGGGTCTGCAGCATCGGGGTCTCGACCTCGAGGTACTCGTGCGCGGTGAAGGTCTGACGGAGCGAGGCCATCACGGCAGCGCGGGCACGCACGGTGGCGCGGGCCTCGTCGCGGACGATGAGGTCGAGGTAGCGCTGGCGAACCCGCGTCTCCTCGTTGAGCTCGTTGTGCAGGTTCGGCAGCGGCAGGATCGCCTTCGCCGCGATCGCCCAGTCGTCGACCATGATCGACAGCTCGCCGCGGCGCGAGGAGATCACGCGGCCGTGCACGAACACGTGGTCGCCGAGGTCGACGAACTCCTTCCAGCGGGCGAGGGACTCGTCCCCCACCTCGGCCAGGGAGACCATCGCCTGGATGCGCGAGCCGTCGCCCGACTGCAGGGACGCGAAGCAGAGCTTGCCGGTGTTGCGCGAGAACACCACACGACCCGCGATGCCCACGACGTCCTGGGTCTCCTCGCCGGTCTCCAGGTGCGCGTACTGCTCGCGCACGGCCGGGATCGTCGTGGTGATGGGGAGCTCGGCGGGGTACGCCTCGATGCCCGCCTCCAGCAGCTTCGCCCGCTTGTCGAGCCGGACCTGTCGCTGCTCGCTGGTCTCCTGCTCGGCCAGTGCGGCGGCGTCGGCGATCGCGGTGTCGGGGGTGACGGTCTCGTCGGTCATGCGGGTGCGGCTCCGATGGTCGTGGGGGTCGGGGGAAATGCTACCCGCGCCGCGGTCCCGCCCCCGAACCGCTAGAGCGCCGACTGCCCGTCGGCGGCGGTCAACGCGTTGTCGACGGCGGAGCGGACGAGCGCACCGAGGACACGACCCGGATGTTCGACGCCGATGCCGGACAGGGTGCCCGCCGACTGGTCCACGATCGCGGTCGAGAAGCTCACGGCGGCCCGCACCGCGTCGGCGTAGGCGGGCCGGTCGCCCTCGGCCACGACGAACGGTTCGGCGCCCATCTCGACCACGAGCGCCTGCGCGATCGGCAGCACGGGCGCCGGGGCGGTCACCGCGCAGTACGCGTCGCGCAGCCGGGACAGGTCGACGCTCGTGCCCGTGAAGGCCATCGCGGGGTGGATCGCCAACGGGATGGCACCGGCCGCCATCGCCGGGGCGAGGATGCCGACGCCGTGGTCGGGGCTGGTGTGCACGACGAGCTGCCCCGGCTGCCAGATCCCGGCGTCCGCCAGCCCCTGCACGAGCGAGGCGAGCTGGTCGTCCGGCACCGCGAGCAGCACGAGTTCGCTCCGCTCCACCAGGTCCGGCGTCGCGAGCACCGGGGCGCCGGGCAGCATCGCCTCGGCGCGGTCACGGCCCTCGTCGGACACGGCGGTCACCCCGACGACAGCGTGCTCCGCGTTCGCCAGGGCTGCTCCGAGGACGGGTCCGACCCGTCCGGCGCCGACGATGCCGACCCCGAGACGCCCGGCCCTCATCGTGCGGCTCCGGTCGGTGGGACGTCGTCCCAGCCGGCGGGGACGGCGCCGGACCGGCGGTCCGCCGTCGGTCCGGCAGGGGCTCCGGACCCGGGCACGGTGTCGGCCGCAGCGTGTGTGGCGGCCGCGGGACGGGCCTCCCGTTCGCGCCAGCGGTGGGTCGTGTCGACCGCGGCCGCCTCGACGGCACGCTGCGTCGTCTCCGACCACAGGCGCTGCGCGTCCCGCGCGTCGAGCGCGCCGACGCGGGCCGAGACCGGCCCGGCCACGGTGTGGACGTGGACGGCTGCGAGCCGCAGGGCACGCTCGAGCGGACCCTGCTCGACCTTGACGCTCTGCACCCGGGGCAGCGGCACGATGACGAGCGAGCGCCACACGGCACCGAGCCGCAGCAGCACCGCGCCCTGCACGAACCGGTAGCCGTTGCGGCGGAACGCGAACGGACGGAGCCAGGCGCCACGGCGTGGGGAGTGCACGAAGCCGCCACGGTCGCCCGAGGTGGTGAGGCTGTCGTCGACGACGTCCACGGCTTCGGCCGCGCCCTCGCGCAGGGCTTCCTGCGACGCCTCGGGGCCGGCGACGACGGTGCCGACGAGCCCGGGCAGGATGATGTCGAGGACCTCGCGGACGTCCGCCGTCGTGCCCACGGGCAGCACGATCGAGGACACCTGCTGGTTGCTCGACGCCCCGTTGCCGGCGCTCGTCGCACGGTTGATGCGGATGTCCCACCAGCCGAACGGACGCCACAGCAGCGGCTGCGCGACGCTGACGGCGTGGATGCGCCCCGGCGGCAGCGTCTCGTTCGACGTCGAGACCAGCCCGAAGCCGATCCGGATGCCGTCGCGGGTCTCGGCGATCGTGTACTGCAGCGAACGGGAGAACTTGCGGACGTAGTAGCCGCCGGCACCGAGCACGGCGGGGAACAGCCCGAACAGCACCGCGAACTCGCCGGTGAGGGCGACGCTGACGATCATGCCGGCGATGACGAGCAGCAGGAACAGCGTCGTGCCGGACAGCAGCATCGACGCGATGAGGCGACCCGGGCGCACCTTGACGATGCGGGTCGCGTGCACGGCTGCCGGATCGAGCTCGGGCGAGAACATCTCGTCGACGCGGTCCTGCAGTGCCCCGTGCGACTGCCGCGACGGGCCACCGTGGCCGTCGTCGTCCTTCGCGCCGGACGCCAACACCAGGATCCGCTGCCGCAGGTCGTCGGCGGCGCGGGCCCCGAGGTAGGCGAGCTGCACGTTGGCGTCGTTGCCGGCCTGCGCGATCTCGAGCTTGGCGGTGCCGAACACCCGGGGCACGAGCGGCCGCTGGATGTTGATGCCCTGGATCCGGTCGAGCCGGGCCTTGCGGTGGTTCCGGAACAGCACGCCCGAGCGCACCTCGACGATCTCACCGGTGACGCGGAACTCGTGCATGCGCCAGGACAGGTAGAACAGGCCGATCAGCACCAGGAGCAGCACCACGATGCCGAGCAGGACCCAGCCGACGACGCCGTGCTCGTACACGTACCGGACGGGGTCACCGTCCTCCTGCTGCTCGCCCGGGATGAAGAACTCGACGAGCTGGTCCCGCAGGCTGTTCAGCACGTAGCCGAGGATGACGATGAGGAAGATCCCGCCCTTGAGCAGCGGGGTCAGCGGGTGCAGGCGGTGCCACTCACCGTCGGTCAGGGGTGCCGCGGCGGCCGCGTTGCCCCGGGTGGGCGG